>CATITW010000277.1 GCA_949547975.1 Cryomorphaceae bacterium
AGCACGATGGAAACGACGTTAACACTCACGGTCAATAACCTTTGGATGATGATTTGTACGGCGCTTGTGTTTTTCATGCACTTGGGCTTTAGTTTTTTTGGAGATTGGTCTGACGCGCCAAAAAAACACAGTGAACATTCTCTTTAAGAACTTCTTTATCATCAGCGCCGGACTCGTTCTGTACGCCACTGTCGGCTTTAACCTGATGTACCCGACAAGCTTTTGGCACGGCGTAGTGCCTGACTACTTTGTGGCCCTCTTTGGATTGGAGAGTCCTATGGTTGGTGAAGGTTTGGACCTTTCGTACAATCAAGGCTACACCTACTGGACCGATTTCTTGTTCCAAGGCATGTTTGCAGCGACCGCAGCGACGATTGTTTCCGGAGCGGTGGCGGAGCGCGCGAAATTGGGTTCGTTTTTCCTTTTTTCCGTCATCTATGTCGGCATCATTTACCCGATCGTCGGTTCCTGGAAATGGGGCGGCGGATTTTTAGACGAATGGGGCTTTTACGACTTTGCAGGCTCGACCCTCGTGCACAGTGTCGGGGGATGGGCAGCCGTTTTGTACATCGCGAAAATAGGACCGCGCATCGGCAAGTTTGGCGAGGACGGTAAACCGCGTCCTATACCTGGACACAATCTTCCATTTGCAGCAGCAGGCGTACTCATTCTATGGCTCGGCTGGTTCGGCTTTAACGGGGGATCCGTACTAAGTGCTGATCCGGCGATTACCTCATTAGTAATTACCACTACTTCTATTGCAGCTGCAGCGGGTGGGTTATCCGCAGCAACCTTCGTACACCTTCGATACAAAAACTTCGATCTGACCATGTTCATGAACGGCATTTTAGGTGGACTCGTCAGCATCACCGCAAGCGCGGATCAAGTGTCCATTACAGAGGCCATGCTCATCGGCGTTATCGGCGGAGTCGTCGTGGTACTCGCTGTGAGTTTGCTCGATGCGCTTCGTTTAGATGACCCTGTAGGCGCCGTTGCTGTGCATCTATTCACCGGAGTTTGGGGCACATTAGCGGTAGGATTGTTCGGAGCTTTAGCTTCCTGGCACCAATTTTTGATTCAACTCTCAGGCGTTGCACTTGTGGGTGCATTTTGTGTACTTACCACCAGCATCATGCTCGCCATCATTCAGCGAATTTGGGGACTACGTGTTTCCAAAGGAGAAGAACTCGAAGGGCTGGATCAGGCGGAACACGGTGGCATGAACGCCTATGCAGATTTCAGAATGAACCAGCACTAAACCTCACCTAGCGCCAACATCACAGCACTATTTTTGGTACCGCATTTTCTGTCTACGTGAGATGGGAAATGCGGTTTTTAGTTGCAGGAAACTCCGAACTGCTCGGCTTTCGTCTCGAACAAACGTATGAAATCGGCCACCTCTTTTCCGGCTTCTGTCATTTCCGATGCACTGACCAATTCTTCTAAGCCGGAACCGTGATGTAGGAGCACCACAGGAAGGGTAAACGGTGAAAGATCAAGCCCCAAGGCTTCGGCCTCGTCGATGTGCAAGACCTCATGAGCACACGTTAAGGTTGCCTCCCACGCCTTCCATTCTGGTTTTGCAGAAAACGTTCCATGGGTGATGTCGCAAAGCGCGCAATGCTCGTCTTGAAAATACTTTCCGTAGAGGTAGTTCAGCTCACCCGCTAAGGATCCTTTCGCGTTGTACACGAAGTAAATTTGGGGGTCCTGGGTAGTAGTGAATTGGTTTTGAGAAAAAGCAGCTATTCCGCTCACTAAAAAGGTGAAAACAAGTAAAATTCTCATGAAATATCGAGTGTTAGAGCGCCTCTAGGAAGCGTTCTAAAGCAACAAGCTCTGCGGCGGTTAAGTTCAGCGGTTCGATGTGCTCAGACTGGTAAGGATGCTCAGTACCTCCTTCGTTGTAGCGTTGCAATACTGCCGACAAGCTGGGAAGGGAGCCGTCGTGCATGTACGGGGCCGTTTCACTCACATGTCGCAGCGACGGGGTCTTGAAGGTGAAAAAATCCGCTGTGTCTAACGTAAGCTCGGCGCGACCATAGTCATTTTCATTCGGAGGAGTGCCGTTATTGTGAAAGCCATAATCCGTAAACAGCGGACCGGTGTGGCAGGTATTGCATTGCGCCTTGCCAAAGAACAGATCCAACCCTTCTTGAGCTTCCGCACTTAGGGCCGTTTCATCCCCTGCTATATAGCTGTCGATGGGTGCTTGGTTGGAGATTAAAGTCCTTTGGTACTGTCCCAAAGCACGCGTGATGGTGTAGGCCGTGGCGGAGTCTGCGAAGGCGTCTAAAAATGCGTTACGGTAGTCGGTATTTTGGTTCAATCGTTCGGCCAGAAGCACAAGGTTGAAGTCCATCTCCACATGTTCTTGGATGGGCACTAACGCTTGCATTTCCAAGGTAGGAACACCGCCTTCACGCATGAAATACGGCTGGTAGCCGACGTTCCAAAGTGATGGCGAATTTCGTTTTCCAAGACGGCCTTCGACGCCTGGAGACACGGGAAGGTGATCCGCGAGTCCGTAGGCCAATTTGTGACACGAAGCGCAAGAAATGCTGGAGTCTATACTTAAAATGGGATCGTTAAAGAGCTGCTCGCCGAGTGTTTGTTTTTGAGCATCCGGTGCATTGTCTTGCGGATACGTCATCTCTGGCCAAACCACGAGCTCCTGAGGAACGGATGTCGGTGTGGTGTAGCGACAACCGGTGAGGAGCGCAACAAACAGCGCGAGACTAAAAAGGCGAGCTGTAGCGTTCATCGGTAACAAGTTCTTCGTCGGTTAACGTATGCAGAAAGGCCACGAGGTCCGCGACGTCTTGATCCGACAACATCAACCCGGTTTGAAGGGTCATCTCTAAGGCCCCGTCTAAAGTAGCACTGTTTTGAAGACCGGTGTTGTAGTGCTGGACAACCTCTTCTAAGGTGTTAAACAGGCCATCGTGCATGTACGGTGGGGTGAGAGCGATGTTGCGAAGGGTAACGGTTTTCATAAGACCGATGTCTGCGGAATCGCCGGTAGCTTCATAACGGCCGAAATCTGTGTTGAGACTGTCGGTTCCGTTATTCATGTAGGTCGGCGAGTCGAAGGTTTTTCCACTGTGGCAATGGCCGCAGTCTGCCCCGCTTTGTTCAGGGAAGAAGGGATTGTATTCGGCAAAGAATAATTCACGGCCACGGTCTTCCTGCTCGGTGAGTGTTGCTGCGCCGGCGAGGAATTGGTCGTATTTCGAGCGGTAGGAGACAATGCTGTTCATGAACTGCTCAAGCGCTAAGGACAGGTGGTGCGCTGAAGGCTGGTCGGTGCCGAATGCACGAAGGAATTGGTTCGTGTACATGGTATCGGAACTCAATTTCTGAAGTACATTTTCCACCGTTTCGTCCATCTCTAACTCGTCTTCGATCGGCATCAAGCTTTGCTCGCGCAACTTTTCTGCGCGGCCGTCCCAGAAGTATCCGTTCGAATTCCAGAGCATGTTTACCGCACTCATCGCTTGGCGTTTTCCCGGTAGACCGTGTATGCCGATGCTGAACTGGGCGGTATCTGAAAAGGCGTTTTGCTGACGGTGGCAGGAGGCGCAAGACATGGATCCATCCGCGCTCAAGCGGGGCTCGTAAAAGAGCATGCGCCCAAGCTTGAC
>CATITW010000278.1 GCA_949547975.1 Cryomorphaceae bacterium
CGAAAAATAATTGGTGCCGATCTCGTCGAAGTTGCTCCTGGAAAAGAGGAATGGGACGCAAATGTCGGCGCACGTGTACTCTACGCCATCTCCCACAGATTGGCCTAATCTTCGCTCAAAATAGTATCCAAAAAGAGCGTACCTTTGCCCAAGAATTAAACACGCACATTGCATATGAAATTCGGTGTAATCACCTTCCCAGGGTCAAACTGTGACCAAGACATGATCTACGTCCTCAACAACATTATGGGGTACGAAACTGTCAATCTTTGGCATAAAGACACCGATCTTCAGGGTGTAGACTGCATCGTTCTTCCAGGTGGATTCTCGTATGGAGATTACCTACGCTCTGGTGCGATCGCAAAAATGAGCCCGATCATGGGTAGCGTGATTGAGTTCGCAAACAACGGCGGATACGTCTTAGGTGTGTGTAATGGATTCCAGATTCTTACCGAAAGTGGATTGTTGCCAGGTGCACTTCGCCACAACAACAGCCATAAATTCATCTGTAAAAATGTGTTCATCAAGCCAGTTTCAGCAACCGCTGGAATCACGGCAGATTTAGACCACAGCAGAGGCTACAAAATCCCTATCGCTCACGGTGAAGGGAACTACATCTGTAGCGCAGAAACTCTTGCTGAGCTCAAAGCAAACGATCAAATCTTGTTCCAGTACAGCACCGAAGAAGGTGAGGTAACGGACGAGATGAACCCGAACGGTGCACTAGAAAACATCGCTGGGGTATGTAATAGCGCTAAAAACGTATTCGGTATGATGCCGCACCCTGAGCGTGCTGCAGACGCAGAGCTGAAAAACCAGGACGGTCTCGAGCTCTTCAAGAGCATGATCGCACATATGGTGGTAGCTTAAGCGAATAAGAAATACACAAGGCAAGGAACCCTCAGTAGAAATGCTGGGGGTTTTTTATTGCGCCGAACTCTCGCACAAAAGAAATCCCCATGCCTAAAAGACACGGGGATTTTAAAGTTGAATACGTCTAACGCGTTTATTTCAATACGACCGGTGTGGCAGTGGTTTCCGATCCGCGAAGGACCTGGATCATGTACACACCTCGTGCCCACTCGGACACATCGATCGACTGCGTTCCAGTAAGAGCACCAGTGTGTACCAGGCGACCTGAAGCATCCATGATACGAACATCCGCCGTTCCCTGAACCTTAAAGTTCAAACGAGTCGTTGCCGGATTCGGGTACAATTCAAACCCAGACAAGTTCTCTTCGTCTAAACCGATGTTCGCAACGCTATATACATCTGAGAAATTCGAACACAGAATGTTCGATTGGATCTGCAAGAAATAATCCCCATTCGAGGTCGGCAAGAAGCTCGCACCCGTCGCACCTGCGATCGGATCCATATTCCCGTCCAACCACTGGTACGTGAAGGTTCCCGGAGGCGTTACAGCCTGCAGCTCTCCAGTGGTAGCGTCCTGAGTTATGGACGGTTTTCCTGGCGCCGCTTGAATACTGATGGCACGTTTTTTCTCATTGCTACATCCGGTAGTAGGATCCGTGTAGGTATAGTAGATCCAGTGTGAACCTGTTCCTGCTACGGATGGGAAGAGCGTGTCATTCACCACACCTGTCCCAGAATACAGACCACCAGCCGGCAGTCCACCGGTAAGTACCTTCGGCCCATCAAGCTCACATACGTAGCCTTGTGCCGCCAAAGAAGTCGCAGGAAGATTATTGACTGTGAAGGTCACAGAATCTTCGACCACCTTAGCACTGACACAATCGTCCGAGCTGACCATACGTACTTTCAATACGTCGCCGTCTTGGAAAATTCCCGCAAAGCTTGAAGAAGCGCTAGAGACCACGGTCCCGTTCACCATCCAGTCAAACGTCGGAGATACCCCACCGTTCGTAGGCGTGGCGGTAGCAAACACACTGTCGTTCTTACAAACGGTCGTGCTGTTCACGGCCAAACTCACGTTCGAAACTGGCGCTGTAATGATATTTACAAAGTTGCTTAAGGTCACTGAATCTGCACCTGCAGCATTCGACACGACCAATTTCACATCGTAGCTCCCCGCAGCAGCATAACTCACCTGCGGATTCGCAAGGGTCGAGGTTGCCGGCGTCCCTCCTTGGAAGGTCCACAAGCGCGAATTTGATGACGGTGTACTCAAATCATAGAACTGAATCGCCTGACCGGTACACGCTGCAGAATCCCCTGAAACGGAAGCGACCGGCGCTACCTGGGCTTGACCGGAAATATTAATGTTGTCCAGGTACAGATTGTTTGAATACCCGTTCACTGCAACAAACTTCACACGAACACCGCTCATCCCGCTGTAGGCATTCAGGTCCACAGATGGACACGCAACTGTAGCACTTCCTTGACACCAGTTGGCAGTAGCACTCGGCGAAAACGCTGAAGACAACGAACCTACAGTACTAAAGATGGCCTCGTCCGTTTTATACGCCGCCTCTTGGGTCCAGGTTACCCCACAATCGGTACTGACATATACTTTCAAGCTATCGCTGTAGTTTGGATAGTAGGCTGACGCATATTCAAAGGTCATAACCACATTCGTATCATTCGCAAAGGACAATGCTGGTGAGATCAATTCGTCTTTCGCTCCAGTGGTGGAATACGAATAGAAATCCATTTTCATTGCGGTGGATCCCGGGCTCGAACCACCCACGGTAGCCGTCTCCCAAGTAATCCCATTGTCCGGGTTGCTGATCTCCCATCCCGTTAATCCAGACTCAAAGTCTTCGACAAACGGCAATGTCGCACCTCCTACACTTAGTACCTGGAAGCGCGTAGTATCGTCAGATCCGTACGTATTCGAAGCCGTAAGAGTAACGGTATAATTTCCAGCAGTTGTAAAGACCAATTCCGGATTCTGCGAACTGTCATTAGTACCCCCTACGAAACTATAGGTCGACGGCACAATATTCCAGTACCAACTGGTCGGTGTTCCTGAACTTTCATCGGTTAAAGTAACCGTATCGCTCACCCCACAAGTAGTAGCAGGATCTACGCTAAAGCTCGCTTCTGGAGTGCTGGTCAGACCAGATAGGATCGGACTCTCCCAAACTCCACGTCCATAGGTACCGATGCGCAACATTCCTGTCGCTTCGTACATCTCGAAATCTGAGATGATGACATTCGGTAAATTCTTGTTGTAGCTGACATAGTTCGGGTACTGCGAACTCTTGTAGTATACGCCGATATCCGTCCCTACATAAATTCCATCAGAAGTTGCTCCTTCAAAAATGATCGCGGTTGCAGGAACGTTAGGCAGACCCGTAGAAATGTTCGACCAGGTCGACCCTGCATCAAAACTTTCCATGGCTTTCTTGGACGCATTGTATCCCGAGATTGAAATCGCGATGTGCTCTTCATCGTCTGGATCGATAGCTACGCCTGTGATGTTTGCTCCTGGAGAAAGACTCCCTGAAGGCGTCACACTGTTCCAAGTAGACCCTCCGTTCGTACTCAAATAAATGTTACTGTTGATCAGCACATAGATGTAGCTCGTGTTGCTCGGCGCAACTTCAAACTCATCAATATTCTGGTTTCCTGCCACATTACCCGTAGAGGTTGCCGTCCATGAACCGCCCCCATTTGTGGATTTCCACAACTGACGGAATCCTGCATAAATGGTATTTGCAGCCACCGGATCCACATTAAACGGCGTTACCCAGTTCCCCGAGCCCGATGGAGTAAGTGTATTGATGGAAGAGAAAAACGCCCCACCATTACTGCTCTTGTAAAAGTCGCCGTAATAGATCGAGGTATAAATGACTTGATCGTTCGTTGCGTCGACCCCATTGTCCATCCCGTCACCACCGGTAACTTCTGTCCAATTCGTACTGCCGCGCAAATGCGATCCGTTATCCTGCGCACCACCGACAACCATCGAGGTGTCCGACGTACTTTGAGAAATTTTATAGTACTGCGTAATGTTCATCCCGTCGTTCAGATGGGTCCAATTCGACCCTCCGTTCGCAGTTTTATACACACCGCCATCCGTACCTACGTACAATTCCGACGTTCCCGGACGGAAAATCGCATGATGATGATCGGCATGCACATAAGGGGTAGAACCTGCACCGTACCAGTGCCCTACGATCGACCATGCTTGACCGCCGTTCGTGGACTTCCAAATATTCACACCACCTACATAGATCGTGTTTTCATTGTTCGGATCACAAGCGATCGAAAGGTCGTACCATGCTTGACCGCCCGTTCCAGAACCATTATTCGCCCAGCCCATAATGTTTGGCGTAGAGCTTTGCAGCGTCCAGCTTGTTCCGCCGTTCGTACTCTTGTACAATCCACCGAAACCATAATTTGAAGCACCATACACCACATACAACGTTCCCGGCGTGCTGCTCAAGGCGAGCTCACAACGGTACTTTCCAGTGGTCGGCAACCCCGAAGAGAGCTGGGTCCAAGTATCTCCTAAATTTGTGGAACGGAACACTCTAGGTGTACTTCCCGAAGTAGTCGCATAGACCGTATCACCGGTCGCTTTGTGAATGCCATAAAATTGGCCTGCTTGTTCTAAGGTAAAATTCGCACCTGAATTCGTACTGCGGTATACCCCGCCGTTGGTCGCCACGTAAATGATGTTCGTGCTGTCAGGATCTACCTGTACTCGACCAATTCTGTAATTATTCGTCAATCCGAAACTTAGACCCGTAGTATTCCACGTTAGCCCGCCATCGACAGATTTCATCAGTCCATAACTGTAGGTATCCGCAGCATCGCGGTCTCCTGTCGCTAAATACATCACGTCTGGGTTGCTTGGATCAATCGCTAGATCCGATACCCCAAGGTTCGTAAGTTCATCGGTAAACGTCGTCCAACTCTGCCCGTCGTCGTAGCTCACCCACAATCCACCTGCGGGCGCACCCGCATAGATCGTGTCATTGTGCTGCGGGTGGAAAGCCACATTATTGATACGACCGATCCCACCATTGGAAGGCGCGTCAAACGGTCCCATCGCGGTCCAATCCCCATATTCTGTGGTACTGCTCTGCTTTTGTTTTTGAATAGCTTGGTACAATACACCTGGATGCGGACGGTTGCCATCGGCGTCCACGCGAGACTCCATAAAGTGCTGCCAGCGCTTAAACTGTTTCCAACCATGGCCTTTTTCGTAGGTCTTCCCTTCGAAGGCATCGTCAAACTTTTGAACCACCGTATGGAAATTCACACGGTAATCTTGCATGGCCTCAACCCAAGTCATGTCTTCTATCTCTCTTTTTGTCAAAGAGTTAGAAGTGTTTTTTTGAGCTGTGGCGGAAAATGTAAAGGCGGCAAAGGCTACTGATAGTAGTAGTGTACGTAGCATATAGAGGTGTTAAGTGCCTCTAAATTACGAAATAAAAGACCTAGTTACTCTTCCGTTTGAACAGTCGTTTTGAGCATTAACTCATCAAGCTGAACGGAATCGATCGTCGCTGGAGCATCAATCATCACATCGCGACCCGCATTATTTTTCGGGAAAGCAATGAAATCACGAATCACTTCAGCACCGCCTAAAATCGCAACCAAACGGTCGAAACCGAATGCCAGACCGCCGTGTGGAGGCGCACCGTACTCGAAGGCACTCATCAAAAATCCGAACTGCTTCTCTGCTTCTTCTTTACTAAATCCTAAAAGATCGAACATGCGGCTCTGCAACTCACGGTCATGAATACGAATCGATCCACCACCAATCTCATTACCGTTAAGTACTAAATCGTACGCATTCGCACGAACCTCACCCGGTTTTGTATCGATCAATTCAATATCTTCAGGCTTCGGCGAAGTAAACGGGTGGTGCATCGCATGATAGCGACCGCTATCCTCATCCCACTCTAGCAACGGGAAATCCACTACCCACAGCGGGGCAAACACCTCCGGATCACGGAAACCGAGCTCTTCTGCGATGTGCAAACGCAACTCAGAAGTTGCCTTGCGCGTCAAGCGTTCCTCTCCTGCTAAAATCAAGATCAAATCGCCAGGCTTAGCACCGGTAGCGTCCACCCATGCAGCCTTCTGCTCGTCGTTGTAAAACTTATCTACGGAGCTCTTCAATGTACCGTCTTCATTGACTTTACAGTACACCATGCCCTTCATGCCGATGTCCGGGCGTTTCACCCAATCGGTCAGCTTATCAATCTGCTTTCTCGTCCATGCTGCAGCACCAGGAACCGCAATCCCAAGCACTGTCTCAGCTTGATCAAACACCACAAATCCGAGGTCTTTGGTCAGCGCATTTAGATTCGCCAATTCCATATCGAAACGAATGTCCGGCTTGTCATTTCCATAGCGCTCCATCGCCTCCGCATAGGTCATGCGAGGTACGTTATCAATCTCAACACCTTTCACGTCTTTCAACAAATGAAGCAACAGCCCCTCAAACGTGTTGAGAATATCTTCCTGCTCCACAAACGCCATCTCACAGTCAATCTGTGTAAACTCCGGCTGACGATCGGCACGCAGATCCTCATCGCGGAAACAGCGTGTGATCTGGAAATATTTGTCGTATCCACTCACCATAAGCAGCTGCTTAAAGGTCTGTGGCGATTGTGGCAATGCGTAAAACTTACCCTCTTGCATGCGCGAAGGCACCACAAAATCACGCGCACCTTCCGGCGTAGATTTGATCAAGAACGGCGTCTCGATGTCCATGAATCCTTGTGCATCCAAAAACTTGCGTACTTCGATGTTCACACGGTTTCTCAAGGCAAGATTGCGCTGCAACGGACCACGACGCAAGTCTAGGTACCGGTACTTCATGCGCAATTCTTCTCCACCGTCACTTTCATCTTCGATGGTAAACGGCGGCGTATTCGCAGCGTTCAATACTTTCAGCGCGATGGATTTAATCTCAATCTCACCCGTTGGCATGTTCTTATTCTTGCTGTGACGCTCGATCACTTCACCTTCGATCTGCACCACCCACTCGCGGCCCAGCTGACGCGCCGCTTTCAAAAGCTCAGCATCCCATTCTTCGTTAAACGCCACCTGAGTAAGGCCATAGCGATCGCGTAAGTCGAGGAAAGTCATTCCACCAAGCTCACGTGAGCGTTGAACCCAACCCGATAAGGTTACGGTTTGTCCAATATGTTCAGCGCGCAATTCGCCACAAGTATGAGATCTGTACATGTCAAAAGTGTTTGAGCAGCAAAAATAGCCAAACTTGTGGGCCAATTCCCTATTTTGCGTACAAGATGATTGACCTAAATAATCACAACCTATTTATGCGTGCCGCATTAGCCGAAGCGCACCAAGCTGCCGCCGTCGGAGAAGTACCTGTTGGCGCGGTTATCGTGGCTGGTGGACGTATCATCGCACGCACTCACAACCTGACCGAACGCCTAACCGACGTTACCGCACACGCTGAAATTCAAGCCATTACAGCAGCAAGCAACTACCTCGGTGCCAAATACCTACCCAAATGTACCCTGTACGTCACCTTAGAGCCTTGCCCCATGTGCGCAGGAGCCCTATTCTGGTCACAGATCGGTACGGTCGTCTACGGCGCTTCGGATGCCAAACGTGGATTTAATGATCACGGCGGTAGCCTACATCCCAAAACCGAGATCATCCAAGGGGTGCTCGAAGAAGAATGCAGCGAAGTCATGAGCAGCTTCTTTGCTCAACGCAGAAAAAAGTAACATGTCACTTTCCACACTCGATATCATCGTCCTTGTTGGACTACTCCTACTTACGATTGTCATAGGCCTGTATTTTGGCCGAAGTAAAAAAACCACATTAAGCGAATACTTCCTCGGCGGTCGTTCACTGCCCTGGTACATCGCTGGGATTTCGATGGTCGCAACGACGTTTGCGGCAGACAC
>CATITW010000279.1 GCA_949547975.1 Cryomorphaceae bacterium
AGGATCAATCACCGTGGGAAAAGATGCCGATCTACTGATCACAAGGCGCATTCCTTCGATCGAATACATCGCCTATGACTTTGGCACGAACCACATCGAGCACACCCTGCTTGGAGGAATTTTTCAATAACGCAAGAACATGAGTACCGTATTAGAACACTACACTGCGCAAGATTTGGTGCAACGAACTTCGAAAAGAGCTGGTGAGCAGCGATTAGGAGAAGTACTTGCTGCCGTTTCCTCTGACGAATGGGAGAGCAATACTCCCCTGCCTTACAAATTTGTCATCGTCGGGATCGAGGAAGACTTCGGCGTACGTGGCAACCATGGACGAGGCGGTACCCAGCACAGTTTCGGGGCATTTTTAAGCTACCTCTGTAACTTTCAATCGAACCGATTTTTCCCCGCCGAAAATGTTGCCGTTTTGGGCGCTATCATCGCCACGCAACAGATTGAAGACGGGCAGCTTGAAGCCTTGCGCGAAGCCACAGCGCAGAACGACCATGTGGTAAAAGAGATTGTGGAAAAGATTGCCAAACGCGGCGCCATTCCCATTGTAGTGGGCGGCGGTCACAACAACGCTTACGGGTGCTTGGCCGGAGTGAGTGCAGCAGCAGAGCGAGCGGTGCACTGCTTGAACATCGATGCACATACCGACTTACGCAATCTTGAAGGCAGACACAGTGGCAACGGATTTACCTACGCTCTTGAACAAGGCGCTCTGGAGCGATATTTCATGCTGGGCATTCAAGAAAACTATACCCCAGAACACATCTGGCAAAGGATTGAGGACAATGAGCTGATCGACCTCGCAAGTTTCGAAGACTTGATGAGTGGTGAGGAGCAGTGGGATGAGGTGTATGTGCGGATTGCTGAGCATTTGGGAGACCGGTACGGGTTGGAATTGGACACGGATGTTATTGCGAACTTTCCCTCTAGCGCTCAGAGTGTTAGCGGCTTTTCCTTCGAGGAAGTTCGCAAGATGATGTACGCGCTTGATGTCCGACCGGACTACTTTCACATTTGCGAAGGACGAGTCTCAAATGAGACAGAATACACACTCGTAGGTCGAGGTCTTGCCCTACTCGTGGCCGATTTTATCAAGGCCCACATCCACTCTTAACCAACCGCCACAGATGAACCCAGACTACCTGATCGAATGCATACCCAACGTGAGTACTGCGGATCCCGCATTGCTCGAGCGCATGAGTGCAGCGATCGAAGCTACCGAGGGCGTCACCCTGCATTTTGTGGATTCCGGAAAAAGTGCCAACCGTACGGTATTCACCTACCTCGGCCCAGTAAACCAAGTCTTACGAGCTACCGAAGCGCTCTTTGCTATTGCTTTAAGCGAGATCGATATGCGTCAGCACCAAGGCGTGCACCCGCGAATGGGCGCTGTGGATGTTTGTCCCTTCGTTTTACTTGACGATGAAAAACATGCAGAAGAATTGCTCGAGCGCGTGCGCACGTTCGCTGAGGAAATAAGTGCCAAATACAATGTAGCTATTTACGGCTACGAGCACCTAGCAAGCAGCCCACAGAGAAAAAACCTCGCTGCAGTGCGCCAAGGAGCGTATGAAGGCCTTGAAGAGAGATTTACTAGCGGCGACCTCCCGGACTTTGGTCCGCAGACCTACACCTCGACCGAAGCCCTTCACGGTGCTACTGCCATGAGTGTGCGCCCGTTAATGGTTGCATATAATGTTAATCTAATTGGCGGCGATATCGAGGAACGCCTCATGGCAGCAAAGAAAATAGCTGGAAAAATTCGAGAGCGCGACGGCGGCATGCCAGGAGTGAAAGCTATCGGTTGGTATTTGCCAGATTTCGATCTCGTTCAAGTCAGCTGCAACCTTACCAAGCCACATGAGGCAGGAGTTTGTGAGGTATTCTCTCGAGTCCAGGAACTGGCTGCAGCATTGGGATTTGAAGTCCCTTCTTCAGAACTCATAGGTTGCATCCCACAGAGCCAATTCACCACGATGACCCCCGAAGAATTAGGATTTGGTCAACTCAAGCCTTTTGA
>CATITW010000280.1 GCA_949547975.1 Cryomorphaceae bacterium
ACCGACAAAGCACTCAAGCTCGGCCAAGACGTTCGAACGGATATTTTAGAACGATTCGGCTTTGAGCGCGCTGTAGATATGATCAAAGACGCATGGCCGGTATAATCGCAACGTACATATTAGCTATTTCCGTTTTTGGAATCTTGGCGACCTACCTGTTCTATCCCCTATTACAGCTGATTAGAGGAGGCCGTGCAGTGGTGCATTCCCCTCACAAAGAATTGCCCAAGATTTCTGTTCTTTTTGCTGCTTATAACGAAGCGTCCATACTCGAGGAAAAACTAGCATCTATCCTAAATTCGGACTACCCTCACGCACAACTAGAAATCATCGTCGGAAGCGACCAAAGCACGGATGAAACGGATGCGATTGTAGAACGTTTTGGCACCCAATTTCCGTTCGTTCAACTCTTTCGAACGCCCGAACGCAGTGGGAAATCGGCCATTATGAACATACTTGCCTCGAAAGCGACGGGCGATATTCTCGTTTGTACCGATGCAAATATTCTGTTCCAAAAATCAACGCTCAAAGAACTCGTAGGCCCATTGTCCGAACAAAACGTCGCTGCGGTAGCGGGTGCACTTCACTACGCAGGCGCTGTGACCAATTCCACTTCGAAAAGTGAATCAAACTACCTCAGTCTCGAGAACAAAATCCGTAAAGCCGAAAGCAACACCTATGGATTCTGTCTAGGTATGGAAGGCGGATTATACGCCATCCGTAAAGAAGCGTGGACCCCTATTCCTCCGAATACTTTTATGGAAGACTTCTTCCAAACCATGCGCATTGCTCTAAGCGGCAAACGCATAGTATTCAACGAAAGAGCCATCGGACTAGAAGACGTAAGCACTTCCATACAAGAGGAATACAAACGTAAAATCCGAATATCTATCGGAAACTTTCAAAACCTCAAGCGCTTTCGAAAAGTGCTGCGCACTCCTTGGAAGCCTTTAGGTTTTGCCTTTCTATTCCATAAAGTCTTAAGATGGCTCACCCCTGTACTTGCTATCGTAGCGTGTATTGCGAGTCTATGGACGCCCTACTGGCCGATCACTTGCAGCGTCTTTATCCTCCTCCCGATCACACAGTTCTTGTGGATCAAAGTATTTCCTCCAAATGCTTTAGCGTACTTTTGCATGATGAACCTCGGGTTACTGGTAGGGTTAATTAAATATTCAAAAGGTGTTAGATCTAGTGTCTGGCAACCGACCAAGAGAAAACAATATGAGTCTAAATAGAATCGAAGAAGCATTAGAAGATATCGCAGCGGGAAAAGTAGTGATCGTTGTTGACGACGAGGACCGCGAGAACGAAGGCGATTTTGTTGCTGCTGCCGAATGTGTTTCTCCTGAGATGATAAATTTCATGGCGACAGAAGGACGTGGACTTATCTGTACACCCATCTTACCGCAACGCGCCACTGAGCTCGAGTTACCTCCTATGGTATCCGATAATACGGATCCAAACAAAACCGCTTTCACCGTGAGTATAGACCGTTTAGGCGAAGGATGTACCACGGGTATTTCCGCGTACGATCGATTCATGACGGTCAAGGCACTTGTCGATCCTGCTATACAGCCCGCTGATCTCGCACGCCCTGGTCACATCTTCCCACTTATCGCAAAAGAAGGCGGGGTTTTACGCCGTGTAGGACATACCGAAGCCGCTGTAGATCTTGCTCGCCTAGCGGGGCTTGCTCCAGCCGGTGTGATCGTTGAGATAATGAATGAAGACGGTACTATGGCGCGCTTACCGCAGCTGTTAGAGATTGCTAAAAAACACAATCTGAAGATCATTTCTATTGAAGACCTCGTGGCGTACCGCATGGCCAAAGAGAGTTTGATAGAGCTTGAACAACGCATGGAGATTGAAACGCCATATGGTCAGTTCACTCTACATGCCTTTGAGCAAAAAACGAATCATCAGGTGCACCTCGCGCTCACCAAAGGTTCATGGAAGATTGAAGATACCGTTCCTGTGCGCATTCACAGTGCCGGTGTCGCTAATGACATCTTTCATCTGCTTACCAGCAATGACAGTTCAAAACTGCAGCGGGCGCTAAAAACCATTGCAGAACGTGGAAATGGCGCAATCATCTACATGAATCAAGAACCAAACGGCGCCACTCTATTGAACCGAATCAAAAACTTCAAGCAGGCGGAAACTTCAGAAGGCGTCAGCTTTAATAAAGATGCTCGAGATTTTGGAATTGGTGCACAAATCATACACCACTTAGGCATTCGCAACATCGATCTGATCACTAACAATCCGATCAAACGCGTCGGAGTGAGCGGGTACGGATTGGAAATAAAAACCAATTCTGAACTGCTCTAATGTCTAACAATGCCGTACATATGTGCATGCGATTTTATCGCAACCAGAGCGGAATCCCTCCGCTTTGGCGCATGCTCCTATTAACTGGCATCTCGGGCGCTTTAGAAACACTGCCCATCCTTTTGGCCCTGCCCCTTATTCGCAGCATTTACCTCGACCTCCCGGCAGTAAACCTGCAAGGCTTTACACTGAGCTTCACTATATACACAATCGCGCTTGTAGGGCTTCTCATTCTCCGCTTCGCAGTAGGTTCTTGGAGCCAATTTCAAAATGCAAAAGCGCGCATCACATTACTCGATCGGATCAATACCATTCCCAAAGGAACCATCGACAAACCCGAGCGGATCGCCTTAAACCAGTGCGTTCAAAGCATCAACTTTCTACTGAACGGCTGGGCACAATTCATTCCAGGACTCTTCTTCGCGGGGTTGGGCGTATGCTTCGCCCCCACTTTTGGAGCAGTCACCCTAGCCATTCTTGCACCGTGGATACTCGTAATACGCAGGATCAAATCTATCCAGGATCAAAAGCATAGTTTGGTACCTAAACTAGAGTCTGAATTAGACAAAAGCGATCGCAAACTCTGGCGCATCCGAAGAATCAGCGCCTCGCTGTGGGACAGTATTAATAAAAACTTAAGAGAGTTCGTAGTAATCTCAACACTTATTGTGTCTTTGTTTATCAATCATACGCTTTTCACTTCGAGCACCACAGTATCCATAATCGTAATTATCCTGTATTTACGCGGTTTACAGCAAGTTTACACAGGATATATCATGAGTCAACAAATCGTTGCACTCAAAGAATCTTTATCACTCAAGCATACCGTTTTGTTAAAATAAACGGTCTTTTTTTCGCTAATTTTGTGCAACTAATAAAAAAAGCTACCATGAAAAGACCCCTTTTTGTGTTTGCTTTGAGTTCAGTACTCTTCAGTTGCCAGCCAGACACGGTCGGCGTTGATGACATTGACATCATTGCAAATCCCCTAATCGCAGTCCCGATCGGTGAGATCAACCTCACGATGGACAACCTCTTAACCCCTGACGACAGCCTCATTTATGACGACAACACCACCTATAAATTGGTGGTGGCACAGGATAGTGTATTTGGCATCAGTGTAAACGATCTGATCACCCTACCCGCACAATCTCCATCTACGAGCAGCATTTCTATGGGAACCATAGGAGTGGATAACGTTTCACTATCGAACGGGATCACTCTTGGAACTGTAGCGAATAGTGCTAACCTTACCTCTATTTCCGCCGCACACAACATGAATGCGCCTTTCCCTGCTATCGCAGAAACGAACTTAGGTGTGTTTGGAGGCGGAGGTTTCGGTTCTTTTACTTCGGCAAGTTTTTCTGCCGGTTCATTGGACCTGAGTCTAACCAACAATTGGCCAGTACCTGTTACGTTAAATGTGGATTTGGTAGATAAGACCAACAGTAATGCGACCATCCTTTCGTACGTCCTTCCAAATGTACCTGCTGGAGGAACCGTTACCGCGGCTGGAGACTTGACGGGTAAATCGCTACCAAATAACATTGGTTTCAGCATCACCTCATTAACCTCGGGATCGAGCACATCTGCCTTGATCGATACTACGGATGCTTTGGATTTATTGATCTCCTCTCAAAATCTGCAGGTGTACAGCGCTGTAACTCAGATTGCAACGCAAGATATCTCCTCGGATACACAATACGTGGACTTAAGCACAGGCGGTTCGGAAGAACTTCGTGAGCTTCGATTCCAAACGGCTAGTTTTGACTTTGAATTCACTTCATCTCTTGCAGAAGATATGGAGCTGACTCTTGGCTTTCCCGGTTCTGATAAAAACGGCGTAGAGGTCGATACCGTCATCACGATTGCCAGCGGTCAGACTACTACGGGTAGCATTAACTTGAACAACACGATTTTAGATTTAACCACCGACCCTTCACAGGCGCACAGCAAACTACCCGTGGCTGTTACTGCTAAAATGATCGGTTCAGGGAACTTGGTTACTGTAGACAGTTCAGATGCGCTTTCTATGGAATTCGAAATGACGAATCTACAGTTTGGGCACATCAAAGGGTATTTTGGTACACAACAGATCGTTATTGATCCGGGAAATGTTCCTTTAGCGATCGACTTCCTAGAAAATTTCGAAGGGGCTATTTCCTTCAGTGACCCATCGATCAGTATGGACATCACGAACTCTATTGGTTTACCAATCGAACTTGCACTCGATTATTCTTCATTCGGCGACGGTACAACTTTCCCACTGAATGGTCCTAACTACGTACTGCCTTATCCGACAGTTCTAGGAAACACGGAAACGGGTACACTCGTGTTTGACAATACCAATTCTCAAATTGTTGACGTGTTTACCCTACCAAAGGACAGCATCAGCTATGGTGGTAACGTAAACGTCAATCACGACACTGCGACGTTCGGCACACAGAACTTTGTGACCAACACCAGTGCGATCAGCGGTAACCTGTTGATGGAACTCCCGTTCTCCATCACAGCGTCGGGGCTGACCTTTGGAGACACGCTCGCTCAAGAACTTGACCTATCGTCTTCCATTCCAGATTCAGTTGCCATTGAAGAAGTCACACTTCACCTTTTGAACACTACCACCCTACCCTTGAATGCGACTATAGAATTAAAATTCTACGACGAAAACTGGGTATTGGTGCACAGCGAAACCGTGTCATTACTCGAAAGTGGTATTCCAAACAGCAACGGTATCGTTACTTCTGCAAACGCAGTTAGCACAGATCTAGCACTCGAAGGTGCGGCTCTTGAAGCAGTATTGTCTAGCAGCGCTATCATTGCAGAAGCTTCTATGGAAACTTACGACGGTGGTACAACTCCTGTGAAATTACGTACCGATGCGACCATAGGAATTTCCTTAGGGATTGACATCAAGGTAGGTGCTAACATTGATATACTATAACCGTCATGAGAAAACTAACTTTACTTGCGGCGATTCTTAGTACTACGTTACTATCCGCACAGGACTTCACCACATTTGGATTGTCAAGCAATCCTCAGAACATCGTTCAAAACCCGGGCGCAGATCCTATGACAAGATTCCAGTTGCGCTATGCAGGAGTTGAATCTACATGGGGTGCTACGCATACTGCCGGTGAACTGTTCGCTACGAATGATCTATTAGGCAATATTATAGGCGCTGGTAAAAACAGCATCGGAATGCAAGGAAATGCAAATGTCAACTTGCCTCACCTAGGATTTAAATTGGGTAAGAACTATTTCTTTGCCGGATTAAATCTAAAAGCCGATGTTGGCGTGGAGTTCGACACCGATCTATTGAGCTTTGTTAAATACGGGATGGCCGATGAAAATGGAGATTTCGACGGAAATTACTCCGGAGATTTTTCTGACACCCGCGTACGTTTAGCACTGTCATCCAATAGTTATTTTGGATACCAGCGCACCTTCTTGGAAGAGAAACTACGCGTAGGTTTGAGCCTCACAAGCAGCAACTATATCGCTGGAATGAATCTTGAAACATCAAACTTCAACCTTTCTAGTTCTACTTCTAACACAGTTGGCAATACACTTGCTTTCGGTTACGATATAGACATGGCGACCACCAACCTGTTCGCTGGAGCGAGTCTTGATAGCCTCTCAGATCTAAATGCAGACAACCTCACTATTCTTGACAGAGCAGCAGACGATCCACAAGGAGCCTTGTCTACTGGCATTACGCTGAATACTTTCGGATTTGGGATTACCTACCGTCCATTATCGTTTTTGGAGACGTCTCTAAGTATGACTGGTTTAGGCGGTAATACGACCTCGTTCGACGCACAAACTTCTAAGGTATGGAGCGGTTCTACCACGGTTGAAGGTTTTGAGTACAGCAGTGCTCCTGGAGATAGCATTTCAGTTAAAATTGGTAACGCGCTAGATCAATACCAAGAAGATCTTACTTCTGGTTTTTCTACTGAGCTGACTGACGGCAACTACGAGCAACAGTTCACTGTGGCCCAGGATCTAAACGCGACAGTGAACCTATTTTTCACGAAGCGTTCATACGTGGGTGTTCATTACGCAACACGCACAAATTCGTTCAATGACTACAGCTATTTAGGATTCAATTCTCTAGTGTTCCTTGGACGTAATTTACAGCTCAAAGGTGGTTACTATCTAGCGCTAGACGA
>CATITW010000281.1 GCA_949547975.1 Cryomorphaceae bacterium
GTCTTCGTTCGACCCGTTTCATTATACGTTAGCGTGTCCTGGTGATTTCCTACATGGTGCTTGTAGGTGACTATTCTGCTTTTACCCCAGCTTAACAGGCGTTTTTGCGCGTCCTGAATAGGCGCTACATCACCGAGGTCACTACCGTTGCAAATCGCAAACCTTCTCACATTCGGCTGCTCGTCGTTCAAGAGCTGCTGCAGACGGAAACGGTCGGTACTTGCGCTGTGGTCGAAATGCTCGATAAGCATCTCACGCGCAGCATCAGAATTTATCGCGTTGTCGTAACTCTGCTTACTGGGAAGCATCCAAAACATGTCCCCCATGCGCTTGGCTGCGGCTTGCATCCCAACAGGAATGAAGGCGCCGCGGTGCGGGGTGTCAAATGTTCCAAAGGCCGCGATGTTGAAGCAACAGCCCTTACGCTCTATTTCCAATAGTGCTGCGCGAGAGATCAATCCTCCCATAGAAGCGCCTACCACCACCATCGGATGCTGCGGATTTTGGTCGTTCACCCATGCGATGGTTTTGATCACACTTTGCATGTTCTCACGAATGGACAGACGCGAGTCCTTAAAATCGACGTGAATGATGTCAAAGCCTTCCTGGCTGAGCGAATCGTACAACCAAGCGAGCTTCTCCATTCCCAGGAATACACGCTCGTCGCCCTTGTAGATGTATCCTGAGCTGAGGCCTTCGTACGAAATCACTCCATAGTTTTTATTGGAACTTTCGAATCCCTCCACGAGGATCAGCGGCTTCTGCATCCCGAGGTTTTCATCGGCATAACGCACGGAAACTTTAGCAGGCTCGGTCGGCTCGAAGGTCTTGTAGCACAAGGGCGCTGGTAGGGTTTGTGTAGAAAATTCAAGATGTGCCAATTCCACATTGAACACCACCTGCAGCTCAAGACTGCTCTCTAAAACACCCGTAGCGGTTTTGGCGCGCACTCGGATCTTAAAGGCTTGGGCCTCAACCGCTGTTGCCGATGAGGTGTATTGCACAGTTATTTTTTTGTTAAGGGCTACTGAGCGGAAGCCTTTCCCGTCACCGAAATCGATATCAAAAGTAGCCGGCAAGGTTTGGTTGGACTGTACTAATGCGCTCGGCAGTTCGAAAGTAACCGAAGCTGAGCCGTTTGAAGCGTAGATCGCCGAAGCTACTGTTCCTGCAAAGAAGGTCGTGAAGGTTTCAATGCCCTTACGTGCGGAGTCTAACGGGTTTTTATTGTGAATGAAAAACTGACGCTGCGGATCGAGGTATTCGTACTCAGGGATGAGTTTGAATTGGCCGCCGGAGAAGTCAAAGAGGCCCTGGCTTAGCGCGTCCTGCTTGAGGTCTTGGAGCTTGAACCAATTCAAAAACAGCGGCACATCGACCCTATTGTTCGCAGCGTCAGAAGCGTTGTAGAAATCCTCTACCGGCACTAGGTACGGCTGTTGAGTGCCGAAAATACGGCCGTTGCTGGCCAAGCGCTGGCTTTGATAGAGATCCACATACAGCTCCTCCACTAGGGCTGTGGTGGTGAGCGGACCACCGATACTGCCGTCAAAGCGATGTAGGTCGGCGTCGGTGTCCTCGAGCAGGTATTTCAGTGCACTTTGCGGATGAAAGAGCCCAGAGGGAAACAAGGAATTGGGTAGTTTTTCGAAGAGAAACTTCGTAGAGTCCGTGGTCTGCGCAGTGCTGGTATTCAGCAAGGAGATCAAGACACTCAACGAGAAAAATGCAAGTAGTTTTCGCATGGTCTAGGGGTTTAAATAAAGGCACTATTGCCTGGTTTATTTAAATTGGTCCTAGAAGATGGAGAAGTCCAAACATTGTGAACAATTCGGGGATATCCACCATAAAAAAAGCCCTCTCGAATCGCTTCAAGAGGGCTTTAGAATTCTTATAATCAAATGATTACATCGCGCTATCAAGCTTCGAAGCAAGAACCTGCTTGCTGGTCGCTCCTACTTGCTTGTCTACGATTTCACCGTTTTTGAATACTAAAAGCGTTGGGATGTTACGTACACCGAACTGCTGCGCTACCGCACCTTCCGTATCTACGTTCAACTTTCCTACTACTGCTTTTCCTTCGTAGTCGTTTGACAATTCGTCAACTACCGGTCCAACCATACGACATGGTCCACACCATTCCGCCCAAAAGTCAACCAAAACTGGCTTATCTGACTTCAGTACTACTTCTTCAAAGTTTGCTTCTGTTATTTCAAGTGCCATAATCTAAATGTATTTCTTTTTCGTTATTCAAAGGTACGCACAAGTTAACTCGGCAACCTATAGGCTCCACCTATGCGCTCATTGATGTTTTCCACACTACAGCCCTGTTTCTTGTTAAAAACCCGCTGATTAGGTAACAATCTTCGGGTGCAACACCGGGTTGAGCTCAAGCCCCGTAAGCAGCTCCTTTGAGATGGTCACTTTACGGTCCTTCACCGGCAGCTTGATGTCTAGTTTCTCGGCAACATCCACCACATGGAGCTTCACGCGTTTTTTTCCAGGGTACATCTCCAACAATCCGTGAATGCTGTCTACAACAGCGGTGTCTAGGGTCGCTAGATCCAATTTTATCTCGAGCGCTTTACTTTGTTCCTCCAACACATCTGCTAACAATTTCACCTCGGCAACATCAACCATCAATCGCTCGATGAAGCCCTCGCCTTGTCGCTGGTTAAATTTACGCCCACGAACGCGCAAGAAAAGCAGCTGCTCGTTTTCGAAAAAGTGCCTGAACTTCAGGTAATCCTCCCCAAAGAGCTTAAATTCATAGTCGCCTCGGAAATCTTCCAAGCGGAAAATTCCCCAGCCTTTACCCATTTTCGATACGCGATGCTGCGCCTCGGTAACAATCCCAGCGACCATCACGTCCCTTCCGAGAATGCTCTCGATATGATTTAATCGGCCCAATTCAGCCGTACAGAAATACTGAATCTCGGTGCGGTAATCGTCCAGCGGGTGCGAGCTTAAATACATCCCGTTGATCTCCTTTTCCTTCTTCAACGCTATGATCGAAGGCCATTCGCTCACATCCGGCATCTTCGGCGGCGGCAGGGCTTCCCCACTGTCCTCACCAAA
>CATITW010000282.1 GCA_949547975.1 Cryomorphaceae bacterium
GAGCCGATGAAAGAATACCCTTTTGTCGGGGTGATCGGTTGCGAGTTTTATGTGTGTAACGACCGACTCGATAAAAGCAAAAAGGACGATGGGTTCCAGATCGTCGTACTGGCCAAGAATAAGAATGGGTACCACAACCTCGCCAAACTCAGCAGTGAGGGGATGTTGAACGGTTATTATTATGTGCCGAGGATCGATAAGCAAGTCTTACTGGAGCACAAAGAAGATTTGATCGTCCTAAGCGGTGGCTTACGCGGTGAAGTACAACACTTGTATTTAAATGTAGGTGAGGCCCAGGCGCGTGAGGCCCTAGAATGGTGGCACGGCCACTTCGGGGAAGATTTCTACCTAGAGCTGAACCGACACGGTTTGGACGAAGAGGACCACGTGAACCTGCAGCTGTTAAAATATGCCAAGGAATACGCCATTCAGTACATCGCCGCGAACAATACCTTTTACCTCACCAAGGACAATGCGGATGCACATGACATTTTATTGTGTGTTAAAGAAGGGGCGCAGAAGAGTACCCCGATCGGACGAGGGCGTGGATTCCGTTATGGCTTCCCGAACCAAGAATTTTACTTCAAGAGCAAAGAAGAAATGGCAGAGCTGTTCTCGGACCTTCCTGAGGCGCTGAACACTACCAAGGCCATTCTTGATAAAATAGAATTGTATCCGCTCGAGCGTAGCGTATTACTTCCTGAATTTGACATTCCCGAGCAGTTTCAAGACCCACAGGATAAAGTGGACGGCGGACAGCGTGGTGAGAACGCGTTTTTACGTCATCTGACCTATGAAGGGGCGAAGGAGCGTTATGAGGAGCTGACCGAAGACATCACCGAGCGACTAGATTTTGAACTAGAAACGATCGCACGTACGGGATATCCCGGGTACTTTTTGATCGTACAGGATTTCTGTGAGGCCGCTCGACAAATGGGCGTTAGTGTGGGTCCGGGTCGCGGTTCTGCAGCCGGTTCTGCCGTCGCGTATTGTACCGGGATTACGAACGTAGATCCGATCAAATACGACCTGCTTTTTGAGCGTTTCTTGAATCCAGAGCGTGTGTCCCTTCCCGATATCGATATCGATTTTGATGACGAAGGGCGCGACCGAGTGATCCAGTATGTGATCGATAAATACGGTGCGCCTCAGGTGGCACAGATCATCACCTATGGAACCATGGCGGCGAAAAGCTCTATTCGTGATGCCGGTCGTGTACTCGAGCTGCCGTTGCCGGATACGGACCGCATTGCCAAGCTGATCCCGGATATGACCAAGCTCAAAAAACTTTGGGCACTGGATGATAAGGGGCTGCGCAGTAAGTTCGGCTCGGAAGAAGCAGGTATGGTGCAGCAGCTCAAAGCGCTTTCGGAAGGAGATTCACTCGAAGCGACCACCATCAACCAAGCACGCGTCTTGGAGGGGTCGGTGCGTAACACGGGGATTCATGCCTGTGGGGTGATCATTACTCCGAGCGATATTCGAGAATTGGTTCCAGTTGCTCGTGCGAAGGATAGTGAAATGTGGTGTACCCAGTTTGACAACTCTGTGGTAGAGGATGCCGGGCTGCTCAAGATGGATTTCTTGGGACTACGTACACTGACGATCATCAAAGAAGCGTGTCGTTTGGTCAAACAGCGCCACGATGTAGATTTAGATCCAGACAGTTTCCCGTTAGACGATACCAAGACCTACGAGCTCTTTCAGCGTGGAGAAACCGTCGGGATTTTCCAGTACGAAAGTGCGGGAATGCAGAAGTATTTGAAAGAATTGAAGCCTACGGAATTCGCGGATCTTATTGCGATGAACGCCTTGTATCGTCCGGGTCCTTTGGAATATATTCCTGAGTTTATCGACCGTAAACACGGTAGAAAGGAGATTCTATACGATCTCGATGCCATGGAAGGTAAGCTGAAGGAGACGTATGGAATTACGGTGTATCAGGAGCAAGTGATGTTGCTTTCGCAGGAATTGGCAGGGTTTTCAAAAGGTAAAGCCGATATGCTCCGTAAAGGGATGGGGAAAAAGAAAAAGGACATCATCGATATGCTCAAGCCCATGTTCCTTGACGGTGGGGAAGAGCGCGGGCACAACAGGGACATTTTGGAAAAAGTGTGGAAGGACTGGGAAGCATTTGCCTCGTATGCCTTTAATAAATCGCACTCGACCTGTTATGCTTGGGTAGCCTACCAGACGGCCTATCTCAAAGCGCATTATCCAGCGGAATTCATGGCCTCTGTACTCTCGAACAACATGTCGGACTTGAAAGCGGTGACCTTCTTTATGGAAGAATGTCGTCGTGGAGGAATTCCAGTATTGGGACCGTCTGTGAACGAGAGTTTGTTGCGCTTTAGTGTGAACCCCGAAGGAGCGATTCGCTTTGGAATGGGAGGAATGAAAGGTGTAGGCGAGAATGCCGTTCGTGAAATCATCAACCAGCGAGAGGAAGGTGGAGCATTTGAGAATCTGTTCGATATGCTTGAACGGATCGATCTGAGACAAGCCAACCGTAAGACCATCGAATGTTTGATTCTTGGTGGAGCCATGGACGATTTCCCGAATACGCACCGCGCCATGTATTTTGCCGAAGAAGAAGGCGGGAGAAGTTTTGTGGAGAAAGCGATCAAATATGTCCAGAATAAAAAGAACGATGCGGAAAGTGCGCAAGCTTCGCTCTTTGGTGAGGACAGTGGGGAAGCCCTGCCGCCGCCGAAGATGCCGGATGTGAGCGAATGGCCTTCGATCATAGCGTTGAAGAAGGAAAAGGAGATCAACGGGATGTATTTAAGCTCGCA
>CATITW010000283.1 GCA_949547975.1 Cryomorphaceae bacterium
ACGAATCCGCGCAACAGATTGCCCTGTGCAAACAGTGCAGAAGAAACGAATAAAAGGAGGAGTGATAGTGTGGTTCTCATAGTGCTGGGTCTTCCGCAAAAATAGTTCCTAAAGTGTGCATTTGATCAACCATTCCCGCAAATGCTCGTATTCATTTGCGCTTGACGGGATCACACCTTTGGTTTTACGGTCAAATTCGAGGAGTTCTTCAAGCATTCCGTGGGCATGTGCTGCCGAATAATGGCGGGAGGCAACGCTGAATTGTTTCAAAAAATACGGATGCACTTTCAAGGCACTGGCTATCTGCTTTTCATTGCCGCCTTTCATGCTGTGGTATTGCAGGAGATTATTTACAAAATTGAATAAAATTCCGGTAGTCATTTGAACCGGGTGCTCTTTCGGATTTTTCGAGAAATAATGGACAATTTTAAAGGCACGAGCCGCATTGCGTTCAGCGATAGCCGCGACCAATTCAAAATTGTTATAATCCTTCGAAATTCCAATATGGCGTTCGATATCGGCCGGAGTCACTTGCCGGTTTTCCCCCATCGCCACATCGAGCTTATCGACTTCATTAAACAAGCGCGACAAATCTGTCCCTACCTGCTCGGCCATCGCTGCAACTACCGCAGTACCTGCCTGAAAACCCTTCGCCGCCAGCTGCTTTTCCAACCATGGAATCACTTGATAATCGCGCAACGGAGCGCTCTCCAAAAACACCGTTTTCGCCTTGATCGCCTTGCCCGCCTTCGAACGCTTATCCAGCTTCTTGTGCATGTGTCCAAACACCAGCACTGTCGAAGGTTGCGGCTGCTCTAGGTATTTGGTCAAATGCTCCCAATCCGTCGCTTTCAAATGCTGCGCTTCCTTCACCACCACTACAACGCGCTCGCTCATCATCGGGAAACGCTTCGCCTCCTCCAAAATCTGCAGCATGTTGGCCTCTTTGCCGTAGAGCACCGTCTGGTTAAAACTACGCTCGGCCTCATCCAGCGCGTGGTGCTCGATGTAGTCGATCAGTTGCTGCGCATAGAACGGCTCCTCACCCGCAAAAAAATACACAGGTGCATACTTACCTGCCTTCAGGTCACGAAAAATCCCTTCGAAGCTGTAGTCGGCCATACGTATTAGTCGTTGTGGTAAGGTTCGTTATTCATAATGGTAAATGCGCGGTAAAGCTGCTCCAAAAATACAACGCGAATCAGCTGATGCGACGTAGTCATCGCGCTCATACTTAACTTCGAATGGGCCTTGGCATAGAGCTCCGAGCTGAAGCCAAATGCTCCACCGACCACAAACACCAAACGCTTGGGTCCAGCGTTCATCCACTTTTGCATCTGAGTAGCGAACCCGCGGCTGTTGTAGTTTATTCCTTTCTCGTCCAGCAGTACAACCCTATCGCCTGCTTTGAGCTGCTTTAAAAACAACGCACCTTCTGCTTGCTTCAATGCTTCGCTCGAAAGCTTTCCACCGCCCTTCACATCAGGAACGACCACGGTTTCATAACTGCCGTAATGGCCTAATCTACGCTCATAGATGGACATCCCATCTGCGATGAATCGTTCAGAAGTTTTACCGATAACTAAGAATACTATCTTCATGTACTCGACAAAGATGCTAACTTGCAACGACAAGCACTATTAGATTTCGAGATTTATGCCTCAAGCATCTTGGACCCCAGATTTTAATTCGCTCGCTGCGAGCTTTGAAGCAGCCATCGCTGAAGACATCGGCGACGGTGACCACAGTGCACTGAGTTGCCTGGACCACGAGCAGCGCGGCAAAGCAAAACTCATCGTGAAAGAACCGGGCATCATTGCCGGTATAGCGCTTGCCAAACACCTCTTTCAGACCATCGACCCTACGTCCAGTATCGAGATCTTCATCGAAGATGGTGCCGAGGTTCAACCGGGCGACATTGCCTTTCATGTCGAGGCAAATGCCATCAAACTTTTACAGGCCGAACGACTCGTTTTAAATTACATGCAGCGCCTTTCGGGGGTTGCCACTAAAACAGCGTTCTACGCACAGCTCGTTGCTGGCACGAAGTGTACCATCCTCGATACGCGTAAAACCACACCCGGTCTACGCGTACTAGAAAAATGGGCCGTGGCCTTGGGCGGCGGCGGCAACCACCGCATGGGCCTCTACGACATGGTCATGCTCAAGGACAACCACATCGACTTTGTAGGCGGGATCGTTCCTGCCGTGGAGCGCGTGCGCCACTACCTAGCGGACAAGGGCAAAAACCTGAAGATTGAGGTGGAAACCCGAAACCTTGAGGAAGTTACCCAAGCCTTAGAGATGAAGGTGGACCGCATCATGCTGGATAACTTCACGCCGGAGCAAACCCTCGAAGCCGTGGCACTGATCGCGGGGAAAGCCGAGGTAGAAAGCAGTGGCGGCATCACCGAGAAAACACTTCTGAGCTACGCCCAGTGTGGTGTAGACTTTATTAGTGTGGGTGCACTTACCCACCACATCAAGAGTTTAGACATGAGCCTTAAAGCCCGATAATTCATGAAAGCGATCCTTTTACGTATCCGCAATACGCTAGAGATTGTGCTCAGCAAGATCAAACCGCCGCTCTTCGACGGATTGAGCCTGTGGGACGTATTGAGCTTTTTTGTGAAAGGCATTTATGAAGGTGCCATCTCCACCAGAGCAGGGTCTGTCAGCTTCAGCTTCTTTTTGGCCCTGTTCCCAGGGATCATCTTTATTTTCACCTTGATCGCGTACTTGCCCCTCGATGCATTTCAAGACGAACTCTTCAAAGTACTTGCTGATGTGCTGCCGCCCAGTACACACGACATGGCCTTTGATGCCATCAGCGATATTCTCACCATTAAAAGAGGGGGACTTTTGTCCGTAACCTTTGCCGCAGCACTCGTCTTTGCAACGAACGGAACATTGAGTTTGATTTCAAACCTGGGCATCAGCTACCACAACATTAACGTCAAAAACTTTTGGCTGCAGTATTTCAGCGCGCTACTGCTGACGATCGGCTTGACGATTCTGATCATGATTGCCATCGTAGCGCTGATCTTTTCCCAAGGATTTACGAGCTGGCTGATCGACTTAGGCTACTTGAGCGAATATGCGACTGAGCTGATCTATTGGCTGCGTCTAGGGGTGCTGCTGATCGCGATTTTACTCGGAATTTCACTGGTGTACAACTACGGGCCGGTCCGTACACGAAATTGGCGTTTTATCTCTCCAGGAAGCATACTTGCGACCGTTCTGATCATCACCTCGTCGCAAGCCTTCGGGTTTTATGTTGAAAATTTCTCGACCTACAATAAATTCTACGGCTCCATCGGAACCCTGCTGATCATGCTGCTTTGGATTTATGTCAACTCATTCGGTCTGATCATCGGCTTCGAACTCAACGCGAGCATCTCCGGAGCACGCAAACAAAAAGACGAGCACTAAACCTGCCGTCCTTCTCTGCTATGCGAACATTCTTTCTTGCCGCCAGTCTATTGCTCTCCAGTTTCAGCGCCTACGCGCAGCACGAGATCACAGGCCAATGGTTCAACCAGGAGAAAACCTCCAAACTCGAAGTCTACGAACAGGACGGCCGCTATTTCGGTAAAATCATTTGGCTTGAGCGCACGACCAACAGCGACGGCTCTTCCCCACGAACCGATGAATTTCATCCGGATGCCGAGCAGCGTACTACTCCATTGATGGATATGGTCATCCTCAAAGACCTGACCTGGAACGAAAAGGACCAGCAATGGCAAGACGGCATCATCTACGATCCAGAGGTAGGCAAAACCTACGACTGCTATTGCGAGTTGCAAGAGGACGGCTCGTTGTACTTTAAGGGCTACGTGCTGGGGCTAACTTGGCTTGGACGCTCCACCATCTGGACCCGGAAATAATGCCTAAAAAAAAAGCCCTGTCACCTAAAAGGCAGCAGGGCATATGTCATTTTCAAGGCGAATCCTTTGCGCCCGAGGGCAACTATCGCATCAGTGAGAACTGCTGGTACTTCACAAATTCATTCCCCTCCACATCGCGGAAGATGATCTTCGCAACATACACGCCTTCGTAAGCGCGCTGGTCCTCGAAAGTACCGTCCCAACCTGTGTTGATGTCTTTCGAGTAGAATAAAATATTACCTAGTCGGTTGTAGACCTGCATTTCAAAATAGGTGATCGCGTTCGCTTTAACGATGTAGTAATCGTTCTTGGTATCGCCGTTTGGTGTGAACGCCGTAGGGGCAAAAACCGCTGCCACGTCACGAGGATCCGTTAACGTGTCGCAATCTAACGCCGTCACAAATACGGTATCCATAGACTCGTATTTACAATAGCCGGCGCGTACAAGGAGCGTATCAGACTCGTCGAAGAAGCCTTGGAAGTTCGCACCAGCTTGCGTATTACCGCTAACTAAAACGTCCCATGAAAAGGCAAAATTGAACGTCATTAGTGGTCCACCGTTGGTGTTGATCGAAGGGGAATTCCCTACGCTTGGAACAGTAAGTCCACCGGCACAATCGTACCAACCGTCCGTGCTAGTTACTTCGTTGAAGTCAAAATTGGCCACAAGATCCGGGAAGGATGTAGGGTTCAAATGTGCTGAATTAAAGGTCTGTAGATCACCGCTTGAGCGCACGCCCGACCACATTCTAAACTCGTCGAAGTCGCCGTTTACGTACGTTGGTGCACCTGAAAATGGGCTTACTCCGTATCCTAAGGTGATCGGAGAAGTAGAACCCACGTCGCCTACAGCAAGAATGTCAGAAATCTCAAAACCGCCGTCGACGTAAATGATCGCATCGTTCGATCCACGGTCCCAAGTCACTGCAACATGGTGCCATGCCGCATCGTTGATCGAGCTGATCGTTCCAGTCACTACATCA
>CATITW010000284.1 GCA_949547975.1 Cryomorphaceae bacterium
ATTATGACTAAAAGCCCCACGGCCATCAAGATGTTGAAGTTTGGGTTCAACCTTATCGACGACGGGTTGGTTGGTCAACAAGTGTACGCTGGAGAGGCCACGCGCTTGGCCTACGGTACTGATGAAGCCGTTGAAGGCCGCAATGCCTTCCTAGAAAAACGACCTAGAGACTTCTCTAAATTTCCGAAGTTTCCTTAATGTGTCATCAGGACACATTAATAAAAGTTCTTATCTTAGGCAAAGCAAGCATCTACCCCTGCTTAATGCTCCGTATACTAACCTAAGATTTTGAACCGATTCATGAACAAATCTCCAGGCTAAATTCAACTAATTAACGCTGAATTAATTCGTGACTAACCGCCACAAACGTATATTTAAACATGAATCTGAGCCTAATTGTAAACCAATATAACGACAAGTACCTCCCTCACCTCAGTGCGGATATTGTCATTTTTGGTTATAAAAACGACGCCTTACACTGTCTTTTATTGCAATTTGGAGACCGCTGGTTTCTTCCTGGCGGACACATCGAAAAAAATGAGGACGTAGGTAGCGCTGCGGAGCGAATTGTGGAGGCGAGAACTAAATTACAGCGTAAATTCTTGCACTTTTTCAATGCCTTCGGCAAGGGTGACCGCTCGTTCTCCGAGGACTTCAAACGCATCTTTCAAGCAAAAGGTACTGCCCTAGATAAAGACCATCCGATGCTTGCTAGGTATGTCACTCTTGGCTATATCGCCTTGGTCGAAATGGATTCAGTAGCCCCCGAAGTTGGTAGTTTTGACGACGCTATTGCCTGGCATCCTGTCAACGAACTTCCTGCTATGGTCGGCGACCACGATCAAATCATTCGTAACGCCCAAGAGTACCTCGTAGGACTTAATGAATTCACTCCTGTAGGTCATCACCTGCTTCCGGAATACTTTACCATGCCTCAGCTTCATAAACTGAATCAAGTGATTACTGGCAGAGATTTAGACCGCAGTCGTTTCCAAAAGAAAATGCTCGCACTGGACATCTACAAACGTCACGATGAGATCACTACCTCTGTAAGGGGACGGAATCCGTATCTTTATTCCTATGATGGAAAAGATACCCTCGAACGCAGATAAGGCGATTAAAGAAGTTATTTCTAAGCGAAAAACTACAAAGGTCCTTGCTCAAGCGCCTTGGTCGCCAACACTTACGCCAGAAGCACAGCGTTCCTTGATCAATGACTTATTGGAATTAGCGTCTAGCGCTCCTTACCATTATAAAAGTGCTGAACGCTATAAACGCGGCGACTTAACAAGTACCCTTCCTTTCCGGGGATATACCCTAGATGCAAATAATTGCAGGAAACTCGCGGATCAACTGCATGAGGTACAACCGCCGGCCGGTAAAATCATAAACATGCTTTGGGCGGCGGAAGCTATGATTGCGATGATTTGGTTGCCTGATGTTTTTGGCGAGCAACCGGAAGTTCGAGAGATGGAACCGCTCCCATTCACAGGAAACTTGCGCAATATGGAACATATTGCAGCGGCCAGTGCCGCCATTCAGAACATACTTCTTGGGGCAACCGCTGCAGGCCATCCGTCTTACTGGTCATCGGGTGGAACCCTGCGTCAAAAGCAAGCACGAACCTTACTAGGTATACCTATGGACGAAATCTTCTTGGGGTGCCTTTTCGTATTCCCAGAGGATGCGTTGGAACGAGGAGAAGAGGTCAAACCAGGAAAATTAAGAAGTGAGGGGAAAGAACTTTCTTCATGGTCAAAATCTATAGAACTGTAATCGATGAAAAATTGGCTCACACTATTAGGACTCACCCTAGTATTCTGTGGCTGTGAAACGCAATCTGAAGAGCCGGGGATAAATACCATTATGCCTATTGGAGCTTCGCGCGTTCAAGGAAGCCCACCTGGATACCACAGCTATAGATATAAACTGTGGAAGAAACTGCGCAACAACGATTGGAACATAGATTTTATCGGCACTCAGATTGATACAGAGTTGTATCCTATGGTCAATGATGAAGAGTTTGATCCGCACCACGAAGGACACAGCGGATGGACTTCTGAACAACTGTTGGATGAACTGTCAGATTGGACAGCAGTGCTTGATACCCCAGATATTGTGCTTTTTAGCTCGCCAGGAGGTAATGATGCGCTGGATGGATTTTCCTATGAAAGTATCATGGTGAATGTGGTGGATATTGTTGAAGGTCTTCAAGAATTCAACCCTGAAGTCACCATCATTATTGAGAAAATGGCGCCCGGTCATAGTGCTGTCATGATGGGGAATTTAGCTGTATTTCACGCTCGACTTTTGAATGAATTGGACAGTATTGCGTCTGCATTAAGCACCTCGACCTCACAAGTTTTGACCATCGATATGGCAGCAGGGTTTACAAACGATATGCTCGCAGACCCCATTCACTATAATCAAGATGGAGCCACTTTTATAGCGAACAAATATTACGACGCACTAACTCCACTGCTTGAAGAATAAGACGTAAGTTTATGTTTGTGAAGTGGTTACGATTTACTTTTTGTTTTGTTTTGGCAGCCTGTGGCGCTAATAGTGGCGGTGGGAATTCCCCTTCACCCGACAATACA
>CATITW010000285.1 GCA_949547975.1 Cryomorphaceae bacterium
AACGTGCATCTCAGTTCTACGGGTGTTCGCGATGGAGATATGAGCGTGGAACCTAGCAGAGAGGACCTCATGGAAACCAGCAGTTTCGTGGCCCGCAAGATCGCTGCTTCGGATAAATTACGCGGTCTGCAATCCGAACACATCATCGAATGGGTGGCGCAAAGTCCGTATCCTGTGGTCTTAACGGGTGACTTTAATGGTGTACCAGGCGGCAACCTCTACGCTCGCCTAATGCCCCACTTACGCGACCCATATATCTTCAAAGGACATGGAGCGATGGGTAGTTTTGAGCCGCTAAAAAGACGGTATTTGCCCATTCGTATCGACTGGACCTTGCACAGCCCGGAACTAGAATCCACGGGCCAATCCATCGACCCCGTGCACCTCTCCGATCACTTTCCGCTGATCACCACCTTCGCGCTGTAATCTACAGCTCGGCCTCGTGCAACAGCAACGCATTCAATGCATTCGTTTTCACCCCGCGCACCCGCTTCGGAAATACACGCAAGACTTCATCGTAGTACAACGGCACGCACGCAGCATCTTGCATGAGCATTCGATCCGCTGCCTTGCTGAGTTCCTCGCGCTCTTGGGCATCTGTTTCTTGTGAGAGCTGCTCGAACAAAAGATCAAAATCTGCTCGAGCGTAACGGCTGTAATTCGGCCCAGCGGGCGCTTTGTTCGCCCCGGCAAAAAGCATGAGGTAATTCTCGGCATCTGGATAGTCTGCAATCCAGGAGGCACGGAAAAAATCCAAGGTTCCTTTACTTTTCTCGCTACGCAGCGTTGCCGAAGGCACCACATTCACTTCGATGTTCCAACCGATATCACTGAGCGCACCTTGTACAAATTCACACAAATCGCGGTAGTTTGCCACCGTCGTCAATACCAATTCCGGCAATTCCTCAAACCCAGCAACAACAGCTGCCGCACTGTCTTTGTCAAACCTGATACCAGCACCCTCAGCGTGACCTGGCAAGCCTTTTGGAATAAAACCACCAGTAGCCGCAGAACCCGCGCCACTTCGCAAGGTGCGCATCATCAGCTCTCGATCGATCGCAGCGTTTACCGCCCATCGCAAGGGCTGTGGAATCTGCTTTTCAGCGTTGAACACCAGATATTCGGTATTGAGAAACGGACTGCGCTCGAGGCGGTGCACTTCTTGGTACTTTGGCGCTAACGTCCCTTGCTGCAAGACATCGTCTTTAAAACTTGGCGCGATGTTACCGAGCATGTCAAAACGCCCCGATAAAAACTCTAAAAATGCGCTCTGCTCGTCGGGTAAAAATGAAATGGCGATACCGTCAAGCAAGGGCAGCTGCTGCCCAGCACTACTTCTGCTCCAATAGTTCGGATTGCGGTGGAAAATGAGCTTCTCCCCGAAGTGCCACACGTGAAATTTGAACGGTCCAGATCCACCGCCCGAGGTTGCGAGCTTCCCAGCTTCCGCCGCTTCTGTATCCACCACACTGCAATACGGCATGGTCAAGAGCGATAAGAACGAGGAGAACGGATGACTCAGCTGTAAAATCACGGTGCTGTCGTTGGGCGCCTGAAGATGGGAAACGCGTTCGAGCACCCAGGAACCGGGCGAAGCCACGGCAGGATCTGTCAGGCGGTTAAAAGAGTACATCACATCCGCTGCCGTTACCGCTCGCCCGCTATGAAAAGTCGTAGAGCGAAGTGTAAACGTGTAGGTCAAGCCGTCCTCGCTGATGTGCCAAGATTTGGCAAGGGCAGGAACCACACGGTTGTTTTCGTCCAGGCGTACCAAACCTTCGTAGAGTTGCTGTACCGCCCAAATGGTGCTCTTATCCCTGGCGAATGCAGGGTCTAACGTTGGAATCCCCGTAGGCTCATTATAGCGAAAGACTTGCTTATCACTGGGTGTTGGAGCCGCACACGCCCACAGCAGTGTGCTGGCTACTAAAAGAACGAGGAATCTGAAAGTGTTCATGGGTGTGAGATGCTTGCAACGAAATTAGCATAAAAAAAGCCCCCTGAAGACAGGGGGCTTTGTAGTGTTTTTCACGAGATCGAATTAAGCATCGATGTTCGCGTACTTCGCATTGCGCTCGATAAAGTCACGACGTGGCGGTACCTCATCGCCCATCAACATAGAGAAGATGCGATCGGCCTCTGCACTGTCGTCGATGGTTACTTGCTTCAAGATGCGCTCTTCAGGGTTCATTGTGGTTTCCCACAACTGCTCTGCGTTCATCTCCCCAAGACCCTTGTAGCGCTGAACGCCGACGCCTTGACCAGTTTCGCCACCGTATTCAAACTGCAGTTTGTCGCGCTGCTCGTCGTTCCAAGCGTACGAAGATTTCGTGCCTTTTTTCACCAAATAAAGCGGTGGATTTGCGATATACACATAGCCTTTCTCGACCAATTCGCGCATGTAGCGGAAGAAGAAGGTCAAAATGAGCGTACTAATGTGGCTACCATCCACATCGGCATCCGTCATGATGACGATCTTGTGGTAACGTAATTTTTCAATATTTAACGCGCGTTCGTCTTCTTGAGTACCCACACTTACACCGAGGGCGGTGTACATGTTCTTGATCTCCTCGTTTTCGAATACCTTGTGAGAAATCGCTTTCTCAACGTTCAGAATCTTACCACGTAGCGGAAGGATGGCCTGGAAGTTACGGTCGCGACCTTGCTTGGCGGTACCCCCTGCAGAATCACCCTCGACGAGGAAAATTTCACAGACCTGAGCATCGGTTTCAGAACAGTCACTAAGCTTTCCTGGCAAGCCCATAGAGGACATGGTCCCTTTGCGCTGCACCATTTCACGAGCCTTCTTCGCTGCAACACGAGCGCGTGCGGCGAGCAAGACTTTTTGAACGATCATTTTGGCTTCGTTCGGGTGTTCCTCGAGGAAATTGGTCAACATCTCACCGACCAATTTATCTACAGCACCACTCACCTCTTTGTTACCGAGCTTCGTTTTCGTCTGCCCTTCGAACTGAGGTTCCATCACTTTTACAGAAACTACGGCGGTCAATCCTTCGCGGAAATCGTCACCACTTACTTCCACTTTCTCTTTGGCCAAGAGTCCACTTTCGTCAGCGTATTTCTTCAGTGTACGGGTCAATGCACGACGGAATCCCGCAAGGTGCGTCCCCCCTTCGTGCGTGTTGATATTGTTTACATACGAATGGATGTTCTCCGCGTAGGAGGTGTTGTAGTGCATAGCGACTTCCACAGGAATGCCGTCGCGCTCACCTTCCATACACATCACCTCTGGGATGATCACCTCACGCGTTGCATCGATGTACTTAACAAAGCCTGCAAGACCGTCCTCAGACAAGAATTTTTCTGAAAGGTGCTCGCCCTTTTCATCTTTCTCGCGCAGATCCGTTAAGGTGATGCTGATGCCCTTGTTCAAGAAGGCAAGCTCACGCATACGTTTGGCAAGAATATCGTAGTAGTACGTCAATTCTTCGAAGATCTCACCGTCAGGCTTGAACGTTACGATCGTACCGCGGTAATCCGTAGTACCAATCTCGCGAGTAGGATATTTTGAGGCTCCTTTCGAGAACTCTACTTCGTATTTCTTACCGTCCTTGTGAACCTCAGCGTGGAGCATGATCGAGAGTGCATTCACACAACTCACACCTACCCCGTGAAGACCACCGGAAACTTTGTACGAATCTTTATCAAATTTACCCCCAGCGTGAAGGACTGTCATAACTACCTCAAGGGTAGAGCGTCCGTCTTTCGGGTGCGGATCGATCGGGATACCACGACCGTTATCTTTTACTGTAATGCTATCATCTTCGTTGATGGTCACAAAAATGTCGGTACAGTGACCGGCTAATGCTTCATCAATAGAGTTATCTACAACCTCGTACACCAAGTGGTGGAGACCTTTGACACCCACGTCGCCAATGTACATGGCTGGGCGCTTACGTACGGCTTCTAGTCCTTCCAGGATCTGGATGGACCCACCGTCATAGTTCTTTTGCTCTTCGCTCATAAATAGTGGATTGTTGACCTATTATGCTATCCTAACAAAGATAACTTTTCAGGGGCTAAAAAGCAGAAAAGGGGCCGCTAAAGACCCCTTCACTTACCAACATGGTTATTAACATTGAAATGCCCGCTGAGCAGGCGCTAACGCTACTAGAATTGGTAGTTTAAGGTGAATAAACCACGCGCTCCACGAACGTAATAGCCCTCCCAGAGCTGGTAACGACGACCTAATAGGTTGTAGCCGTTTAAACTGACGCTCAGGTGGTCATTGATCTCATAGTTTACCGCAGCGCTCCAGTCAAGGTAATCCTCTAAACTGTAGCCGTCTACGGCATATCTGCCGCCTACATATTTCAGGTTTGTACGCACACTGAGTTCATTAATCCGGTACTGTGCCATCGCTCCCATCACGCGTCCCTCTCGACCGATAAAGGCGTCTCCGCTAAAGGCGCTGAGCTGTGCATAGGTGCTCGCAGTAAAGTGTTTCAAGGGAATGTTCAACTCCCCGCGAACGGAGGTACGTACGACGTTATCCGCATAGCCGACCTGAAGGGCTGCGAGCTGGGCATCACCGACGGTTTTTAGCGCAGCAAGGGTATCGCGTTCGAAGACCACGGCGTCGTTGAGAAAGGCCATGGATCCTTCTAGTCGGTATTGGAGCTTGCCTACTAAAGCGCCTTGCATACCGACATACCCGCGGTTGTTTCCAGAGAGGCGCTGCTCTTGGACCAGGGAGAGTTGCGGTGCCTGTGCGATGAGGCTGCGCAGGGTATTTTGCTCGACGGCACCGTCCCAACCTCCGTAGATGGCCAGGGTGCGACGCAGCAGTTCTGCTTGCAAGTTGATGCGTGGAAATACGTAGAATTCAAAGCGGTTGCTGTCCAGTCCAGCGGTTTGAGTCCCGGCGAACTGAAGACCGAATTCGTACGACAGGATGCCGTTTTTTCCACGCGTTACTGGCGCGATGTTGAAGTGGTGGTATTGCGCTGCGCCACTGTCTTGTGCCCAAGTGGTGTTTTGAGAGAATTGGTATCCGAGATCGACATAAATCTTGCTGTCGTCGGCATTAATCTCAAACTGGTGCGCGGTTTTAGCGAGGTGTTCGAACGTCCCGTAGCCGGCATGAGTGAATTGGTACCCGATGCCCCCTTTTCGGTAGACGCCTTTCACTTTTGAGGTAGGATTCGAAGTGCGCAACCATTCTTGCGTGAGTCCATATTGCTGCTGCCAATTCCCCGGCACACTGTCCAAGACCACGGCTGGCGGCGTGTTCGCGCCGTAATACGAGACGTAATC
>CATITW010000286.1 GCA_949547975.1 Cryomorphaceae bacterium
ACGTTGTATCCCCAAGCAAGGAATCCTTTGGTCAATTCAAAATAGCTGTACTCTACATGAAAGCGTTCAAACGCGTTCGGATCATAGAGTCTATTGTATTGCACGCCCAGGCGGTGTCTGCTGCGCAAGAGTCGTCCCTTCGGCTCTAAAATCTGGTGGGAGATGCGGAAATTCTGATGGATTTTATTCCCACGTGCCTGAAAGCCGAGGTCGTTCGGGTCGAAGTCCGGAGTAATCACCTCAAGTTCGTGTTCCCAGCGCCAAGCACCGCTTTGTTTTCCCGCTTCCCATCCGAGCGAGCTCCCATAGCTCGGGTCGTCTACATCCGTGATGCGAGAATGGCCAAAAGCGGCATTGATGTAGTGTGTGTTTTCCAGCAGGTTCAGATTTGCCGTAAGCGCCGTGACATTTGCATCACGTGCCGCACCCTCAGTATTGCTTCTGAGCACATTCGTGTTGATAAGCCCAACGGAGTTGTTCCCGCCGATGCGCTGGTCTAGGGCAAATACATTGTAATTCGTTAACGGTTCCGTGAGTACTTCCACAGGCATGCCCAAGCTGTCGGTTCCGGTTGCAAAGTTTGCTGCCGTTAGTGCATTGAGCACTCCAATACTCAGGTTCTTGTCTGTTGTTCCTGTGATTTTGGAAGCATTGAGCATGCGGGTGAAGCTCTGCGTGGTGTTGCTTAAATCACTGAGGTTGGCGTTGGTAAAGTTTTTGGGGTTTCCGCCGATTCTTCGGCTGTAGAACAGGTCGCCCTTATTAAAGAGGTTGACCCCTTCGGTAAAGAATTGACGGTTTTCGTCAAACTGCCTTTCGAACGCATCGAAGTTGACAAATTGCTCGTCAAACGCGACTTGAGAGAAGTCGGGGAGCAGCGTCATGTCTAAGGTAAAGCTTTTATTCAAGCCAATTTTTACATCCGCCCCCGCAGTTCCCGTACTTCGCACAGGTCCATCGCCACTTTTTTGGGCCGAGGTCGTGAGATTGGGGCGCAAACTCACGCGGAGCGGTGGGTTCTCTACGCGAATGCCCTCCAACAATCCGCTCTGCAAACTCTCGTTGTCAAAATTTCGATCGATCGGGTTCCAGCTGTACGTGGTGCGGTCGGAACGAATCTGACGCTTAATGTTAAATCCCCATGGATTTGGACGAGTGCCTTTCGGGGTTTCTGGAATACGCAATACGCGGTAGGGAATGAAAATCTCAGCCGTCCAGCGGTGTTCTTCCTTCACAACGGCGCTGTTCCAAACCGCATTCCACGAACCGTCCTCATTGCCACTGCTCGTCGCCCTCGAATCGCCTTGTACTCCGGCGGCACTGAGGTAAAAGTTAAAGTCATTCGCACCGTCGTTGAACGGATTGATGATCAATTGCAACCAGTCGGTGTTCGCATTCACACGATCCCGCGGGGTCAATTGACTTAAAATTTTCGCTTTGTCGTCTTCAAACCGGGCGGCGATGTACAGCCCTTTTTGTGTATAAAATAACTTTACGTTGCTGCGAGCGGATGCGGGAGCAGGAGCGGGCTCGGGAAAAAATTGGTCCAGGGTAGAAATCTCCCCAGCGCTCGCCCATTGCATCTCATCCAAAACCCCGTTAATAACCATCTCCTTATCAGAGAGTTCGGGTACTTCTAGACGCTTTTTAGGTAGGTCGCTTTGAGCCAAAACTGCGGTTGAAAAGAGCAGTCCAGCGAGTAGGGATAGGTTTTTTAGCATGGCGCAAATATCGGTATAAAGCTGCATATACCGTTTTAACAACTTTACCCAAATTCCGGTTCTTCATTCAAAGGCTGTACCCTACATTTGTTGTCAAATCAAGCACAGTTATGAACCTCCACGAATACCAAGGAAAAGAAATTCTAGCAGGATACGGCGTTCGCATACAACGCGGTAAAGTAGCACAAACTCCAGCAGAGGCTGTTGAGCAGGCGAAAAAACTAACCGAGGAAACAGGTACGGAATGGTACGTTGTTAAAGCTCAAGTTCACGCAGGTGGCCGCGGTAAAGGTGGCGGTGTGAAGCTTGCAAAAGGCATTGACAAAGTTGAAGAAGTAGCAGCGTCTATCGTAGGCATGCAGCTGGTTACGCCACAAACTTCCGCTGAAGGTAAGAAAGTACACCAGGTGCTTGTTGCTGAGGATGTATACTACCCAGGCGAGAGCGAAACTTCAGAATTCTACATGTCGGTACTTTTGAACCGTTCTACCGGCCGTAACATGATCATGTACTCTACAGAAGGAGGGATGGACATCGAAACCGTAGCTGAAGAAACGCCACATTTGATCTTTACAGAAGAGATCGACCCGAAAGTAGGTCTAACCGGATTCCAAGCGCGCAAGATTGCCTTTAACCTGGGTTTGAGCGGTGCGGCATTCAAAGACATGACCAAATTCGTTTCAGCACTCTACCGTGCGTACGAAGGTGCTGATGCTTCTTTGTTTGAGATCAACCCAGTTTTGAAAACCTCTGACGATAAAATCTTGGCAGTAGATGCGAAGGTGACCATCGACGATAACGCATTGTACCGTCACAAAGACATCGCTGAGATGCGTGACACACGTGAAGAAGATGCTACGGAAGTAGAAGCGGGTGAAGCCGGTTTGAACTTCGTGAAGCTCGACGGAAACGTAGGTTGTATGGTAAACGGTGCAGGTCTTGCAATGGCGACTATGGACATCATTAAGATGGCTGGTGGTAACCCAGCAAACTTCTTAGACGTAGGTGGTACGGCTGACGCGGCTCGTGTAGAGCAAGCATTCCGCATCATTCTTCGCGACAAGAGCGTGAAGGCGATTTTAGTGAACATCTTCGGTGGTATCGTTCGTTGTGATCGTGTAGCACAAGGTGTAGTGGATGCGTACAAAAACATGGGCAACATTGAGGTGCCGATCATCGTACGTCTTCAAGGAACTAACGCTGTAGAAGCGAAAAAATTGATCGACGAGAGTGGTCTAGAAGTACACAGTGCGATTGCCCTGCAGGAAGCTGCGGATCTCGTACAGGAGTTGGTGTAATCTGATCAACAATCCTTATTTTTACAGCCCCGAGCCCATCTAGGTTCGGGGCTTTTTTATGCAACCTAATCTCCTTCTAGAACTCCTTTCCACGGCACTCGGCCTGCTGTTTTTGATCGCTTTGATCCGAAAGAAGGTGTGGGCGTGGCCGGTTGGAATTCTCAGCTCTATAGGTTCTGTGGTGCTGTTCTACCGCATCCAGCTCTACGCGGAAACGGGACTCTACATGATTTACGTACTTATGGGCTTTTACGGGTGGCACATGTGGCGCAAGGCCGCAACTACGGGTGACGATTCACAGACCATTCCCTTAGTGGACTACCCTTGGCGCAAGCAATGGTGGGCACTCTTGGGCGTACCAGTAGCGCTGGGTCTGGGAAGTTTTTTGCAGCACATTCCCGGAGTGAGTTTCGGCTATTTGGATGCGTTTACTTCTGTGTTCGCACTGATCGCTACTTGGCAGGAAACCAAGCGGATACGCACGGCATTTCACTATTGGATTCCCTTAAATATCGCCACAATGCTGCTCTACGGAGTGAAGGGCTTATGGGTCTATGCAGGTCTGATGGTGATATATTCGGTGATGAGTGTGGTGGGTTATTTGAATTGGCGCAAATAATTCCACTATTTTAGTGGCCAATTCTTCTCAACATCAGCTTATGAATCCACAGAATTATATCGACCTGGTCAAGACCACTCTCGATGCCCTAGATCCCAAAGCCTTGGAAGCTTTGATCGAAGCATTTCATGCTACCTATGAAAAGGGCGGAACCATCTACACGATGGGCAATGGCGGTTCTGGAGCCTCGGCTTCACACGCTGCTGGCGATTTCTTAAAAGGTGCGAGCTACGGCTTGGACAAGCGATTCCGCATGATCTGTTTGAACGACAACTTGCCGTCGATGATGGCGATCGCAAATGACATCGGTTGGGACCACATCTTTATCGAGCCACTAAAAAACTTTATCGGTCCAAACGACTTGGTGATTGGCATTAGTGGGTCTGGAAATTCTAAAAACGTGGTAAATGCCTTAGAGTATGCGAATGCACAAGGGGTAACGACCGTTGCGATGAGTGGTTTTAAAGGTGGGAAGATTGCTGAATTGGCCACGATAAATGTGCACGCTCCGGTGATGGACATGGAGGTGACTGAGGACATCCACATGGTCATTTTCAATATTGTTAAAAAGCAGATGATGGCGCGTCTGATGGGCGACAATCCATCGATGGGAAGTACCTACGATCAGCGCATCGGTTAATGAAAAGATTCGCGCTCATCGGTGCGGCGGGCTACATCGCACCACGCCACTTAAAGGCCATCAAAGAGGTGGGAGGACAGCTCGTTGCCGCTTATGACCCCAGCGACAGCGTGGGCCACATCGATGCCTATTTTCCGAAGGCTGCGTTCTTTACGGAATTTGAGCGCTTTGACCGCCATTTGAATAAGCTTCAAGAGGCCGGTACCCCCGCAGACTACATCAGTATTTGCTCTCCGAACTATCTGCACGACAGTCACATACGTTATGCGTTGCGCAACGGTGCCCATTGTATTTGCGAAAAGCCGCTCACGCTGCGTCCTTGGAACATTCAAGGGTTAACGAGTACGGCGGAGGCTACAGGTAAAAAGGTATATACGATTCTGCAGTTACGTTTGCACGAGCAGGTGATCGCCTTAAAAAAGCGCATCGAACAGAAATGGGAAAGTGCGCCGGATCACGTCTTTGAAGTGGATCTGACCTACATCACATCGCGTGGGAATTGGTATTATGCCTCATGGAAGGGCGATGAAGAGAAGAGTGGGGGAATCGCTACGAATATCGGGGTGCATTTTTTCGACATGCTGCAATGGATTTTCGGACCAATTCAGTCTCAAAAAGTCTATCTACGCACGCATGACCGCGCTTCAGGCATACTTTCCTTCGAACGCGCGAACATCAAATGGTTTTTAAGTATCAATGACGGAACGTTACCCGAGGCTGCGCAAAGCGCCGGACAACGCACTTACAGAACCCTAAGTTTTGACGATTGGTCCTTCGATTTTACCGAAGGATTCACCGAACTCCATACCCAAAGCTACCAGCACATTTTGGACCACGGCGGCTTCGACGAAAAAGCAGCTGAGAATGCCATTTCTATCGTCCATCAGATGCGTGAAACGGCACTAAGTCCACTAGATTCTCTCGCACATCCGTTCGCACATTTACCGCTCGAACCGCACCCGTTCTACCCGAAGCTATAATGCTCTAAAGTGCAGTAAAACAGGGTGTTGTGAACCTTTCATTAGTTATTCACATCGTGCCTTTGGGGTCCCCGTATTTTGTAAGTTTAACCTTCGCACACATCTAAAGGTTAACGAGCTATGTTTTTAATTTTCGATACGGAAAC
>CATITW010000287.1 GCA_949547975.1 Cryomorphaceae bacterium
ACTTCTTTCTTGTGCTCTTCTGGGAAAAACTGCTTGGCATACAAATGACCAATCTGCTCACCGAGCATTCCTGCAGCACCTTGTACACGCTTCCATCTTGGATTCATCTTCGGCTTACCGCTCAATGTCTTTTCGAAAAACTCAAAGTTCTGACGCTCCAAATCATCATTCAACGACCCAGCGGCAGCATCGATCACATGCCAAGTGTAGTACTGTTTCCAATCCTCTAAGCGTACCCCATCAAGGCTAGTTGCAAGGCGTTCGAAGAATTCAGGTGCACTGTTGACTACATCACGATCGCCTAAACCTAGCGTATTCATCATTGCTTCGATCGGCAGATTTGGTGCCAATTCTTGCCACTGCGCTATGGTCATCGGGTTGTACCTTTTTTCAGCATCACGCATCTCGACGCGAGACTTCATAGCGGTGGCTAGTCTTTCTTCAATGTTGTAAATCACAGCAGTGTCTAAATCTTGACCTACTATCGCACCCATCGCAGCAATGTGCTTGCGGTATTTCGACTGTAATGCTTTGCTTTCTGCGTCATCACGCAAGTAATAGTCACGATCCGGCAATCCTATCCCTCCTTGACCAACGTACAAGGCATGTTTTGTACTTTGCTTAGCATCTGTACCTACATACACTGAGATCGGTGCACCTACACCATTGAACTTATTGCGTGCCATTAGTTCAAAGAGCGCTGTCAAGCTTGACTGCTGTTGGACTTCCGCTAAAAATGGATCCAATTCAGAAGTTCCGCGCTCATTCCGAGCAAGGCTATCCATACCGCTGGCAATAAAGTCTCCAATCAACTGCTCATCCGTACCTTTCTCATGAGTACCTGCGGCCACTTGTTCGAGCATGGTTTTAACACGTTGCTTGTTGCGCTCGCCCAATTTATTGAACTCCCCCCAACGTACTTCTGTTTCCGGAATAGGATTCATGGCACGCCAACCGCCTGCTGTGTAAGTAAAGAAATCATCACATGGAGCCACATTCGTATCGAGGTGTTCCAAAGGAAAAGCGGCCGTTGTAGCCGTCTGCTCTTGCTGCGATGAGTTCGGTGTGTTTTGGCAAGCTGCGAGGGCAACTGCGGAAAGGAGTACTACTTTTTTCATGAGTTTGGTTGTTTGCGCGTAGCGAGTATTTCAATGGGGTTATTTACGCTTCCAGGTCTTAAAGTTAAAACTAAATTCGTGATTCTCATCTGCCGGATGATGCACGTCTGTGACCAATTCAAATTCCTCTTGCGGCCACTCTGGGAAATAAGCATCCCCTTCAGGCGTTGCATGCACCTCCGTGATTTCAAGAATATCCAAATACGGCAAAGACAGCTCATAAATCTGGGCACCACCGACAATGAATACTTCCTCTTCCTCTTTTGCTAAGGCAATAGCGTCTTCTAAAGAGTGGACCACCTCAGCGCCGGATGCCGTATACCCCTCTGTTCGAGTAATAACAATATGACGACGCTTTGGGAGGGGACGACCACCCAAACTGTCCCAAGTCTTGCGCCCCATGATGATGGTGCGCCCGGCAGTGTGTCGTTTGAAATGCTTGAGGTCGTCTGGCAAGTGCCAAATAAGATCATTGTCTTTACCGATCACGCGATTGTCCGCGTAGGCAACGATGGCTTTTAAAATCATAATTATACGGCGACTTTGCCGGGAATGTGTGGGTGAGGGTCGTACCCTACGATCTCGAAATCTTCGTAGGCAAAGTCAAAGATGTTGGTGCGCTCTGGGTTCAGTTTTAGTTGCGGAAGCGCTCTAAAATCTCTGGTAAGCTGCAGCTCTAACTGTTCGATGTGGTTGTTGTAAATGTGTGCATCGCCTATGGTGTGAACAAAGTCACCCACCTCTAAATCACAGGCTTGCGCGACCATGTGCACCAAAAATGCGTAAGAAGCGATATTAAAGGGAACGCCTAAGAATATATCTGCGCTACGCTGGTAAAGCTGGCAAGAGAGTTTACCGTCTGCAACATAGAACTGGAAAAATGCATGACACGGCGGAAGCGCCATCTGTTCTACAAAACCTACGTTCCAAGCGTTTACGATGATGCGACGTGAGTTGGGGTTGTTTTTGATTTGATCAACAATCTGGCTGATCTGATCGATCGAACCGCCATCCGGTGCTGGCCAAGAGCGCCACTGGTAGCCGTATACTGGCCCTAGTTCTCCCCATTGCTTCGCGAAATCTGGATGATCTGCTACTTTTTGAGCAAATTCCCGAATGTCTTCTCCTTGGTATTCCGGGCTTTTTTGATAAGCCGCGAATGGCCAATCGTCCCAGATACGCACCTTGTTCTGGGCAAGGTATTCGATGTTTGTAGACCCTTGAAGGAACCACAGTAGTTCATGCAAGATGCTTTTAACATGCACTTTCTTAGTGGTCAAAAGCGGGAATCCTTCTTGGAGGTTAAAACGCATCTGATGACCGAACACACTCAGGGTACCGGTTCCTGTTCTGTCGCCCTTTTGAACGCCTTCGCGAAGGACTCTTTGGACTAAATCGTGGTATTGCTGCATGAAACAAATATGCCTTTTAAAGAGATTTGAATCACGTGGACGCGGTGAGGGTTATCCACCAAGAAATCAACAAAAAACCCGCCTTGGAAACCAAGACGGGTTTTGAGTGCCCCGGGCCGGGGTCGAACCGGCACGGACATTACTGTCCACAGGATTTTAAGTCCGGCGTGTCTACCAATTCCACCACCGGGGCTCCAACAAAAAACCCTCCATGTTTCGGAGGGTCTTTGAGCGAAAGACGGGATTCGAACCCGCGACCCCGACCTTGGCAAGGTCGTGCTCTACCAGCTGAGCTACTTTCGCGATTGGGTCGGCAAATATAAAGACGAATTTCAGCTTTACAAGCCCTTGACCTATTTTTTTGAAACTTTTTCCTTCAATGTTTGGAGCAGCATCAAGGCCTCTATCGGCTTGAGATGATCTAAGTCCAAGGTTTCGAGCTCAGTAGCTATTTCCTCTAGCTCTGGGCGGTCCATGGAGAAAAAGTTCAATTGCTGATTTTGCCCCATCGATACTGCAGCATCTTCCGTGCTTTTACGCCCCGATTCGAGGGATTCGAGTACCCGATCAGCGCGGTGTAAAACGTAGGAAGGTATGCCGGCGAGTTTCGCAACGTGGAGACCAAAGGAATGGGCGGTACCGCCAGGTTTTAATTGGCGTGTAAAAAC
>CATITW010000288.1 GCA_949547975.1 Cryomorphaceae bacterium
CAAAACATGTTGAGTGTGTTGGTAAGTTTGGGCATGGAAAATGCCTTCATAGTTGCACATAAAGACGGGAAAAACGTAGGTTTGCTCTCGAACAAAACCACGAATTAATTAATCGATATGGGTTTATTGACAGGAAAGACGGCCATTATTACCGGTGCGTCTAAAGGAATTGGAAAAGGAATCGCAGTAGCATTCGCTCAAGCAGGCGCTAATGTCGCATTCACTTACCTCAGCTCAGTAGAGAAAGGTCAAGCACTAGAAGAAGAGTTGAAGCAATACGGTACGGGAGTCAAAGGGTTCCGCTCGGATGCTTCAAAAATGGAGGATGCTGAAACGCTCGTCGCAAATGTTGTTGAAGCGTTTGGCGGAGTAGATATTGTCGTTAATAATGCGGGAATCACAAAGGATACGCTGCTTATGCGCATGACCGAGGAAGACTTTAACCGTGTGATCGAAGTAAATTTGAATTCGGTCTTTAACATGACAAAAGCGGTTCAGCGTACCTTCTTAAAACAGCGCTCAGGCTCATTGATCAACATCAGCTCCGTTGTAGGAGTTAAGGGCAATGCTGGACAGTCGAACTACGCGGCTTCGAAAGCTGGGATTATCGGATTCACGAAATCTGTCGCCTTAGAATTGGGCTCTAGAAATATCCGCTGTAACGCAATCGCACCAGGGTTTATCGAGACAGAAATGACTGCGGTACTTGACGAAAAGACCGTACAGTCATGGAGAGATAGCATTCCACTAAAACGTGGCGGTTCTCCGGAAGACGTTGCAAACGCGTGTTTGTTCCTTGCGTCAGATATGAGCGGATACATCAGCGGTCAAGTGTTGAACGTTTGTGGAGGTATGTTGACCTGATGAACGTCTATGTTGCCGTTATTATCGCGCTTTTAGCTGGTATTTCGGCAGCTTTATACGCCTATGGCATAAAAGAAAGCGTCAGTACTCATCGAGTGCTGGCGCTTTTGCGTTTTGTATGGTTTGGACTGTTGTGCTATGCCTTAGTTTCACGTCCCGTTTCTGTAACCTCTACCACTGAAGTACCCGAGCCGCTTACGGTGCTTGTCGATACTTCTAGTTCCTTAGACGTCTCTATGAGCCCAATCTTGTCACGGGTCGAAAATAGTATTCGTCGTCAAAACATTCCTACCCTAGTTCGTGCCTTCAATGAACAATCTATCCCCTCGAACGGACCGTGGATGTATCTTGGGGACGGTCACATCGCTCCGCTAGGCAAAGAGGTGTCCATGCCGTCTGCCGCTGTTTTTCTTCCAGCAAAAGCGCTCGTTTCGCTTCCCTTGATCTCGTCCATAGCTGTACCGACTAAAGTACAAGCAGGGAGTTCCTTTCAAGGAACAGTTCACGCGGAAGAGGGGGCTAGAGTACGGGTAAAAGGGATGGGGCAAACTTCGACCACCGCAAGTTTTGAGTTCAATGCTCCTCGTTCAACAGGTAATGTTACACTTACTGCCATTGCTGAACTCGATCAGCGTAAGGACACTTTAGAGGTAGAAATAGAGGTGGTGGATCACTTCTCGAGCTGGTTGGTGATTAGCGCCGCGCTGCATCCACACGAAGGCATGATACGCCGTTATGCTTTGCGTCATGGCATTGCGGTGCGCTCAACAACGTTTGACCAGGTAAAGGAATCGTGGTCAGGGCCAGCGGTGGTTATTGGAGGTACGCCTGCTATGAAACAGCGGATGGAAGCTTGGTGCAAAGGGCCGGTCTGGTTCATGTCCGATGCAACTCCTTTGGAAGCGACTACGCGCAGAACCGTGCAGGTGCCAAGCTTCCCAACGGGCTACCCTCCACTGAGTTCAAAGGTGCGTGTTGCCGTAAAAAATGCGCAGCTACGCCTTGCAGATCGTCGCATCGAGAGTGGTGGTATTCAATGGTATGCTTCTGCTTTGGAATCGGCTAAGAATCAGGAGCTGTTCGAAGAATTGTGTGCGAGCCTTGCGGTGTGGCATACGCCAAATAGAATAGAAGTAAATGTTCCCCAGCGGCTCTTTCAGGGGCAGTCGTACACCTGCTCTGCGGCGGCAGTCGGGGGCAATAATGTACCGCTAGTTGCGGAGATGGAAGTCATGGTTCGAGATGCAAATGGCGCAGTGGTGGACCGCCCAAAGGTGGAAGCAGCACTGCGGGGATTCTCATGGAACCTTGGTTTTACTACTCCGGGACGCTATTCGCTAGAGATTGTTGCGAGTATTGGAGGGACTTCTTTGACCACTTCACGCAGTTTTGAAGTCGCTGCCTTGGATGTAGAGTCCGTTCGTGGATTTAATATAAGGCTTTGGGATCGTGCAGAGGAGGCAGGCATGACTGCTTTTTATGGAGAAGAGCAGTGGGAGCCAAGTGAGGTAGATTGGACATTTCACACGATAGAAAGCGTCAAAAAAAATCCCCAGCACAACAGATGGTGGTACTGGGGATTTGTATTGATTTGTGCTGCTACGGAATGGTTGCTCCGTCGCCGACAAGGAATGGTTTAGAGATTTTCAGCAAGGAATGTTCCGAGCGCCTCAGGTTCCATATTTTTCCCTACGATAATGCCGTTGTCGTCTAGCAAAAGGTTTTGAGGAATGAATTGGATGCCATAGAACATGGAGATTTCGTTTTGCCATCCGCCTAAATCACTCATCTGTGGCCAAGACAGTCCGTCCGCTTTGATCCCCTCAACCCATTTCGCTCCATCATTGTCTAAGCTGATGCCCACGATGTTGAAGCCTTGCTCGTTGTAGGTGTTGTAGAGTTCGACGAGCGCTGGATTCGCTGCGCGACAAGGTCCACACCATGAAGCCCAGAAATCTACCAATACATAGGTTCCTTCTACGCCAAGTACACTGATGGTATCGCCTTCAGGAGTTGCTTGAGAGAAGTCGGTGAAAGTCGCGCCGATGGCACTTTTGCCCATAACTTCCATCTTCTCTGAAAGTTTCTTGAAGTCAGGACTGTTTTGCTGTTCTGCTGGAATCTGGTCTGCAACTGCCTTGTAGTCCTCGTACGTCAAGTCTGAAGCATTTGAGCTTAAAATAATTGCCGCGCCTAGCACACCATTGCGTTTTGCAAAGGCAAGGGTAGCGCTGCTCTGTGCTGTGAGCATGCTCATGGCTTCACTGCGAATGGCTTCCTGGGTCACGGTGTCTTTGAGCTGCATGGCTTCACCGTATTTTGCTTGCAAGACTTGCATTGTTTGACCGAAGGTTTCAGAAACGGCTGTAAAGGCATCGGCAGAATCGTTCATTACACCGGCCTCGATAGAATATCCGCTAAGGGTATCAAAAGAAACGCTTACTGCGGCACCGTCGTGGTAATACACTGCTGGCTGGCCCAATTCAGCGATTTCGACCATGGCGAATTGGTTTGGAAAATCTTGGATATGCGTGGCCAATTTTCCGTCTTTCAAAGTGCCTTCAAATAAGATCTCGTTATTTTCAATGGACACTTTTACGGGGCTATTTCCTGCTGCAGGTGCATCTATTTTCAGCTCAAAGCCTTCTTGATCGCTCGTACAAGCGAA
>CATITW010000289.1 GCA_949547975.1 Cryomorphaceae bacterium
AAGTTTGAGGGTCTAGCCAATAGAGACAGCTTAAAATACCGTAAAGCCTACGGGTTAGAAGAAGTGGATACCTTGTACAGAGGTACGTTGCGCCGCCCTGGGTTTGCGCGCGCATGGGACTGTTTTGTAAAGCTCGGTATGACCGACGATAGTTATGTGATAAAGAATACGGATGCCTTGTCATTCAGGGACTTTACGAACCTATTTCTTGCGTACAATCCCAGCGATAGCGTCGAACTCAAACTCAAGCATTATCTGAACATTCCACAGGATTCGGACATCATGGACAAGCTCATCTGGTCTGGAATATTTAAACCTGATCAGTTCCCGTTCAAAAGCGCAACACCAGCACAATGCTTAGAACACATTTTGCGCCAGGTTTGGAGTTTACAGCCTACGGATAAAGATTTGATTGTTATGTTCCACAAAGTGGGCTGGGAAAACAACGGATCCTCTTACATGATTGAGAGCTCCATGGGGGTTGAAGGTGAAGATGCACAACATACCGCTATGGCAAGTACCGTGGGGCTTCCACTTGCGATTGCAGCGAAAAACATCTTGAATGGTACGATCCACGCTCCGGGCGTTCACATGCCTACTACTCCAGAATGGTACCATCCTATTTTGGACGAGTTAGAACAAGATTTCGGGGTGAAATTTACCGATGTAGAAGTGCCGTATAAGGGCTATTAAAGACTTGCGTAAAAAGGAGAGAGTAACGCTAGGGCAGGAGTGGTGTACGCATTCTCCTCCGTGTAAAGTACCACTTCCTCCTTTTTGGGTTCCTTTGTAGAATCTTTTCCTAAACCGATGATTACACGGTTTGCTTCACGCTGCTCTTTGGGTTTAATGAAGATCAGCGCATAGGGATACATGCCTTCGTCGATTGCTTCTTCTAGAAAAATTTTCATTCGATCTACCGGTAGAATGCACCAAAACTCGCCGTGTTCTTTCAGCAACTGAGCGCTTTTTTCGATCAAACTCTTGAAGTCTAGCGTCAGTGCATGGCGGGCAGAGGCAACCCCTTGGTCGGCTTTGGTCGGCCCATCCTCAAAGTAGGGTGGGTTACTTACGATCAGGTCGTATTGCACGTTCAATTCAAAATCCTGAATAGGTTCATGGTAACATACCATTCGACCACTAAACGGACTGTTTTTGAAATTTTCGGTGGCCTGACGTGCGCTCGGTCCGTGGATATCGACTGCATCTATGTATGCCTTTTCAAAACGCTGAGCCAGCTGCAAAGCAATGACACCACTGCCGGTGCCTACGTCCAAAGCGGCTTGCAATTTCGAAGCATCAAAATTCTTTCCAGCTAACGCTCCGAGCAAACATCCGTCTGTATTCACGCGCATGGCACATTTGTCGTGTGCTACGCTGAATTGTTTCATTTGAAAAGGTCCTGTGTGCTTCATACACCTCCTGTTAAACTGAAAATTTTCGGGCGCAAGGTGAAGAAATAGATGATATTGACCAAGCTAAAGATGAAATAATAGAAATTGGCATGGATCAAGGTGAAGGTCAAAAGCAGGATCGTTCCAAACTGGACTAACGCCCACTGGTAGATGTGGATTCGCGTGAGAATTTGAAGCTTTTCGTCCAATTCTTCTTCCTTCGAGATGCGCTCCATTCCCGACTTCCAGACCTGTTTACCCATCAAGCCAAGTACTATGGCCATTCCAGGTATAGATAGTGCGGTACCTATTTCCTCTGCTGGAAAATATACATCTACCTGGTCATTAGCAATGTAGATAACCACTACAGTGAGCATCAACTGCATCACGAGCAGCACAGAATAGATGAGGTGTAAAGATTTCGGATCGTATGGATAGCGTTCATTCATCTGGAAATTACTCTTGGAGCTCTAGCAGCCCTTCCGGTAATTCAAGATAAATGATTTTTTCTTGGTGATCGATCTTTTGAATAAAAGCGTCGACTGCAGGGATCAAATGTTCGGTTTCTCCTTGCTGAACTACAAATAGATTCTGTGCGGTGTTCTCAATGACTTCCACAATGGAACCGATGTTCGTAGTACCATCGAAGACATTAAAACCTACGATGGCTTTATCGTAGTACCCCTCGCGAGGTGCGGGAAGCATCTCTTTTGGGAGGTAGGCCTGAGCACCTACTAAGCGGGAAGCGTGATCGGCTTCCACATCTTCAAATTTTACGATGAGCTTTTTTCCATTGAGTTTACCTCGTTCTGAAAA
>CATITW010000290.1 GCA_949547975.1 Cryomorphaceae bacterium
GCGCCGTATGTTTTGAAAGCAGACGGTCTTGCAGCGGGTAAGGGCGTGCTGATCATTGAAGATCTTGATGAAGCGAAAGAGGAGTTGAAAAACATGCTGGTAGACGCGAAGTTCGGCGACGCATCCTCTCGAGTAGTTATTGAAGAATTTCTTGCTGGAATCGAGTTCAGCATATTCGCACTAACGGACGGTAAAGGCGGCTACGCACTGCTTCCTGAGGCGAAAGATTACAAGCGTATCGGCGAAGGAGATACGGGCCTAAATACCGGCGGTATGGGCGCCGTAAGTCCAGTGCCATTCTTCGAAACTGCCCTGCGCGAGCAAACAGTTAAAGAGATCATCGAACCGACCATTCAAGGTTTGGTGAAAGACAACCTGCCGTATCAAGGATTCGTATTCTTCGGCTTGATCAACACCGACAAGGGGCCGAAAGTGATCGAATACAACGTACGTATGGGTGATCCAGAAACTGAGGTGGTTATTCCACGTCTAGAAACGGATATCGTAGATCTATTCGTAGGGATGCACGAAGGCACCTTGAGTGAAATGGAAGTGAAAGTAAGTACACAGACTGCTGCCACGGTAATGGCCGTAAGCGGTGGCTACCCGGGTTCGTATGCAAAAGGAAAAGTGATTGAAGGTTTGGACTTAGTAGGTGAAGAAACCCACGTATTCCATGCTGGAACGAAACCAGGCGCACAGATTACCACTGCTGGAGGTCGTGTAATGGCATTTACGAGCTTTGGAGCAAACAAGGACGAAGCATTAGCGAAGAGCTATGCGTCTTTGGAGAAGGTCAGCTTTGAGGGCATGAATTATCGCAAGGACATCGGTTTCGATCTGTAACTAGAACTACCGCGCATCAAACGCATATAGTATACCGCATAAAAAATCCCCGGAGCTCTAAAGCGAGTCCGGGGATTTTGATATAACAAATGCTGTATTCTGAGATTAAGCTTCGCCGTTGGCTTTGTGCTTTCTCATTTGGATGATCCAGTAAATAAGACCTCCTGCGATTACTGCCATAAATACACGATTCACAGAGTCACCGACCATAGGGAGTATTTTAAATGTTGCTTGGAAAAAATCACCAAGGCCTTCAAAGAAATTTCTTAACATAGCGCAAGCTTTTAAACTGGTGCTAAAATAATACAGAAAACCCAATGCTCCTCCGGAACTTTAGAAAGATTGATGCCTATTCGAGCGTTCGACTAGCTGTATTAGCTGCTGCATCGGCTGTAGGCGTTTATTTTACAGCATCGGAGTCTTTGGAATTCTTCCTACTATTCGTTGCAGGCTATTTTGCCTTTGGAAGCTTGTGTTGGCTGCTTTACACGGAACGCTGGGCGTTTAAAGGCACGTTGTTTCGCTTCCTTGCAGTCCTGCCTTTGCTGTTTCCGTATGTCAGTGAATTCACGGCCTATTCGCTGGTCTTTGGGGGCATGATTTTAGAGACCAATTGGCAATTTGCCGAATACTTCCGCCGCCGCCGTAACCCGATCTGGGTGCTCCACATAGGTACCTTAAGCGCGTTAGGTTGGTTTCTGTTCCCAGAAGGCGGCTTTTATATTGCTGGAGGTTCACTGGTCAGTTTATTGCTGCTCGGCGGTTTAAACGTCCGTACCCTACTGCAAGTTCTAGTGGCCTTTTTCGTGCCCATCAGCCTGCCGCTGTTCTTTTCCTCAGCCTCGTCATCGTTATATTTTACGCTCCCTGAGCTTACAACGGTTCCCTCAGAATGGTGGCTACTTCCGGGTCTCGTGTTTGTTTTGACCATCCATCAATTCACCATTTCCTACCGCAAGGCGAATAATCTGAACAAACTTCGTTCGCTGATCGCGCTTACGTGGATCATCCTCGGTTCCCTTCTTGCTCAATTCATTGGCGGCGAGGGCGGCTTCGTGTTACTTGTCCTCGGTTTAAGCTACCAAGGAGCGAACGCCTTATATTATTTCAGAAGACGTACTTTGGCAGAAATCATCTTTGCGCTTATGCTGCTTTACAGCATTGTATACGCCTTAGGGTTCATCGAAATATAGCCAGCAGCATCATGCCAAAATCTCTTTTAGTCATTCGCTTTTCCGCTATCGGTGATTTGCTGCTCACCGCTCCGATACTGCAAGCCATGGCACATGCAGGCACTGAGATTGATCTCCTGGTAAAATCTCGCAATGCAGCACTTTGTAGCATCTTTCCTTACGTTCGTTCAGTGCGCATTTGGGAGCAGGAACAAGAAACGATCATCAACACTGCGAATACCACTTATGACTCGGTGCTCGATCTTCAAGGCACCCGCCAGTCCAAACGATTCACCTCGCGACTAAACCTTTCTACTGCAACCTTTAAAAAGCCATATCTACAACGTGCGTTGCTACTGTGGACAAAGCACTCAAGGTTCGCACTCACCCCGGTAGTAGAACGATATTTCAATGCCGCCCAAACCTTGTACGGTGACCAACTATTGGAGCTGGTCGACCTGCCCGAATTTCGCTTGCCAAACTATGAAAACAGACCTACAGCAGCGTACGTTGTAGCCGTGATCGGCGGTTCGCAGGAAGGCAAACGACTGTCCACTTCGACTTGGAAACAGCTGCTTAATGCATTGCAGGCCTCTGGCCAAACCGTAGTGCTCTTGGGCGGACCTGCGGAGCGCACAAAGGCGAAGGCGCTTCAAGAGGTATTTCCAGAAGTACTAGATGCTACAGATAATTCTGTCACGCAAGGACTCAGTCTTGTCAAGAACGCAGCACTAGTGATCAGCGGTGATACTGGATTCATGCATGCTGCGGCTTTGATGAACAGGCCGCTCGTGAGTTTTTGGGGGGCAACGCATCCGTACTTGGGGTTTGCCCCATGGCCAAAACGAGAGAATCAGCGCGAGGTGCTCACCCGGAGTCGCTGGACTCCATTGCACAAGCATGGAAAGGTTCCATTTTGGGCTAAAAATCCAATGAAAAAAATGGATGTGGAAGAATTGACTACGGCTATTGCGCAGATGCTTCAGGGTAGAACAACGCCTTAAGTTCCGTCGCCTCAGTAGGTTCCATCTTACCGGCGATGATTAAAGCGAGCTGACGACGACGCAATGCAGCGGCGTAACGTTCTTGTTCGAGCTCAGATTCCGGCGTGATTTCAGGAATATTGATCGGATTCCCTAGCTGATCTACAGCCACAAATGTGAAGATGCCTTCGTTCGCTTTGATGCGTGCACCGTTCGGGCGCTGCTCCTCCAAGAACACATCGGCGATGACCTCCATGGAAGAGCTGAACGCGCGTGAAACCTTTGCCTCGATGGTCACTATCGCGCCATGTGGAATAGGGTTTTTGAAGCTGACGTTGTTGATGGTTGACGTAACGACCTGACGTTTACAGTGACGGTGTGCCGCGATCGCACAACAGCGGTCCATCCAGGAGAGCAATTGTCCACCGAAGAGGTTGTTCATCTGGTTCGTATCGTTCGGCATGACAATCTCGGTCATTACCGTCAGGCTGTCCATCGGGGTTTTCTTCGTACTCATGTAGTGGGTTAGATTGGAGCCACAAAGGTAGCCCAGACTTTTAGTAGGCGAAGATCCAAGCGTGTGAATTTATCGCACTTTTCACATGGACCAATTCTGCTTTTGCCGCATCACGGCTCGTAAAATGACCGATGCCGACCTTCTTTAATGAACCCGGTAGGAGACTTACATGGTAGCCTTGTGCCGCGAGTTCGGCTGAGAAGCTATCTGCGTTCGCTGCTTCTTTGAATGAACCGACCACAATATAGTAGCCCAATCCTTTCACAGGTTGACTTACTACGGCGGCTTTTTCAATCGTCGTTTCAGCGACTTTTTCAGTGTTTATTTCCTCCGCCTCTTCTAAAGTATTCACCTCTAGTTGGGGCACTTCCGAAGACTCTACAGACACAGCGCTCGAATTCGCAGAACTGCTGCCAATCCATCCCGCCATTTCAGTAGGCAATTCGCTTTGGAAAATCCCCAAGCCGAACAAGGCGGTAACGGCTGCTGCAACCGCGGCTTTTTGCCAATCCTTCAGCCCTTTTTCACGACGCTCGGTAACGAGCTTCAGACTTGCAGACACTTTAGATTGCAATGCACTTGGTTCATGTACGGCGTGCATCATAAACGGTGTTAATCCAAAGCTGTCATCGCTCCACACGTTGTGCTCCGGTTTAAACCCGGCGGTGGTACTAAACGATCCGATGTTTGGGAGCATCAACACTTGGCCCTGGTCTAAAACCTGCTGCCAGCCGTTGATCTTTCTTGAAATCCATTGTTCCGCTACCTCCATAGTAGTACCCATGCTGCGCATCACAGTGGGCAAGAGCGTGTTTTCAGTACGTGCAATCGCCGGGTTGAACCCGATGTACTTTCCAGCAGGAAAGGCCGTTCCTGTAACACTGTCCCAGCGTGCGTCTTGAGATTTAAGGTAAAACGATCCCCAGCCTGGCAGCTGAACACGTCCCTTTTGCTCTAAGCATTCTATGAGTAGCGTTTCGATTTTCATATCCACTACAAAAATGCAAAAGATGTTGATAACTACATTTTATTGGGCGCGTTTAATGCGCTAAATTTTAATAACAACCTGTTAGCAACTCATTATGAACGTATTACTACCGCTCCATTTTTACAAAGGAGCCATCAACAAGGTCAAAAAGACCTATGTATCCCACTATTTCGACGACCCTAATGCCTTGAAAGCCAACATTAACCACCTATTGCGCTTGCACAAGGACGGCGTTCGGCTGTGGGAACAGGCACAAGAATTGGCGTTAAAAGAAACAGAAATTGCCGCTCGAGAGGGGCTGAACATACTGTGCCTCAATGATGTGGATAACTTCCCGGAGCACCTCCATGAAATTCCTGATCCGCCCATGGTGCTTTTTGGTAGAGGTCGATGGAACAACGCGAAAGTGCCGTTGTCTATGGTGGGATCACGGAAGGCCACAAATTATGGTTTGCATGCCACGCGGCAAATGGTGCTCGAGCTCAGTAGATACCCTGTGAATCTAGTGAGCGGATTAGCCTTGGGGGTCGACGGACAGATGCACCGCGCGGCTTTGGAAAATGGTGCGACCACTACGGCTTTTATAGCGGGAGGCATGGGTGAACTGAGCCCAAAGTCCCACCAGCAGATCGCGGATGAAATGGTGGCTTCAGGGGGCGGCTATTTTACGGAGCAACCCTTTTATCAGCCGAGTTTACGTCAGATGTACCCTGTACGCAATCGACTGATCGCTGGCGCAAGTCTTGCCACAGTGGTCGTCGAGGCGGCGCGTCGGAGTGGTGCCATGATTACCGCGAATCAAGCCGTGGGTTACAACCGAGAATTGTTTGCTTTGCCGGGTGCGCATTTTCAGCCGATGAGCGAAGGGCCTAACGCCTTGATTCACGAACGCAAGGCCAGCTCCATTTTCGACTATTCGAAGTTTCCAGGCGAATTCTACCCCATCTGGCAATCTGCGCAGGGGGAAATTGACTTTTCACAAGGGATCGAAAGTCGTATCCTTCGGGAATTTCCGCATGGTAGAAAGGTTAATGTCTACCACTTAATGAAAACTCACAAAGACCACAAGAGTCAGATATTCAAGGCGTTAAGGTTTCTGGTGGAGGTGGGGGCCATAGACAAAATTGGTCCAAATATGTATTGTAGGAAATCGCCAGTTACGGAGTAGTAGCAGAATAGGATTTATCCTACATTTGTTGGGTATAACCTATCAATACAACAGACAATATGTCCAGCCAGTACCAAGGTCAAATCGACGCGTTCATCGCTAAAGTCGAGGCGGCTAACCCAAACGAGCCTGAGTTTATGCAGGCAGTTCTAGAAGTTGCAGAATCCGTGATTCCCTTCATCGAGAACAATCCTCAGTACAAAGGCAAAAGTTTGCTTGAACGCATCGTTGAACCAGAACGCGTGATCATGTTCCGTGTACCATGGACGGACGATGCAGGAAACGTACACGTAAACAAAGGTTACCGTGTGGAATTTAACAGTGCGATCGGCCCGTACAAAGGCGGTCTTCGCTTCCACCCGACAGTGAACCTCAGTGTATTGAAGTTTCTCGGTTTCGAGCAAGTTTTTAAAAACTCATTAACAACACTCCCGCTAGGCGGTGGTAAAGGAGGATCAAACTTTGATCCTAAAGGAAAATCTGACGCTGAGGTCATGCGCTTTTGCCAGAGCTTTATGACTGAACTGTCCCGTCACATCGGAGCAAATACAGATGTTCCCGCAGGTGATATCGGTGTAGGTGGTCGTGAGATCGGTTACATGTTCGGTCAGTACAAACGTCTGCGCAATGAGTTTACAGGAGTCCTAACTGGAAAAGCCCTCAGCTTTGGCGGTTCACTCATCCGTCCAGAGGCGACAGGATACGGAACCGTGTACTTCACCCAAGAAATGCTCGCAACTAAAGGCGAAGGCTTTGAGTCTAAAAAGGTGGTCATCTCAGGTTCAGGTAATGTGGCCCAGTTCGCCGCTGAAAAATGTATGGACCTAGGGGCTTCAGTGCTCACCTTGAGCGATTCGTCAGGCTACATTGTTTGTCCGGACGGTCTTTCTAGAGCACAGCTAGATTTTGTTATGGAGCTGAAAAACGTTCGTCGTGGTCGCATCCATGAAGCCGCCGAAGCCTTTGACAACATCGAGTTCCATGCTGGAACACCTTGGAATGTTGCTTGTGATGTAGCGCTACCATGTGCTACCCAAAACGAACTCAAAGGCGATGATGCCCAAGCACTCGTAAATAACGGAATACGCGCTATAGGCGAAGGGGCGAACATGCCTTGTACGCCTGATGCCGTGGAAACGTTCCAAAAGAACGGTGTTCTGTTTTCTCCAGGAAAGGCATCGAATGCCGGTGGTGTAGCTACCTCAGGACTTGAGATGAGCCAGAACAGCCTTCGCATGAGTTGGACTCGTGAAGAAGTAGATGGTCACTTGCATAGAATCATGAAGGACATCCACGCTGCATGTGTGAAATACGGTACCAAAGAAGACGGTAGTGTAGATTACGTAGGTGGTGCAAACATCGCAGGCTTTGTAAAAGTTGCCGATGCAATGATGGCGCAAGGGGTGGTATAACTTCACC
>CATITW010000291.1 GCA_949547975.1 Cryomorphaceae bacterium
CGCCGCCAGTATTTTGCAGTGATGGAAGAAGGTGCAAGCTTTGATGAGCACGATTTTATTCACACGGAAAACGTCATTTTGATCGATGAGAACAAGCGAATTCGCGGGTTCTACGACGGTACAGACGACGAACAAATGGAACAGCTGATCGCGGACATTCAGATTCTTCTAGACAACCACTAGTCGATCTCGCTGGATTCTTGGGTAGAGTCTCCGACTTCGATCGTCCCCGCACCTGGAGCGACACGCAAGGTTTTTTCAAGCGTGGAGTCGTTGATTCGAACGGGAGCGACAGGAACTAAACTGCTATCCGGCAGGGAGAACAGTGCGTTGAATCCGGCGTAATTGGTGTCGACGGCGGGTAAAAGGAATTGGTCCATGCCGCGACGGAAATCCCACAAACGCGCCGTGCTGTCTTGCGGATCCACCACGAGACCAGCGGTGTGTTTACCCACTACATTGCCCAGTTCTGAGACGTAAAAACGCGCATATTTCACGTTCTCGAATAGCCCCGGTCGGAACGTGCGGTAATCTTCCACCACGCCATTCGGGCGGTTCTGTTCGGCGACCTTAATGCTCCCTTTTTTATAGAAGCTGAGCGGAAGTTCATTGTCGTTGTAGCGACGTTGCAAGTCGTTTTCAGAAATTTGCGCCAAGCTATCGAGCCCAGCCAAACGCTGAAGAACCACGCGATTGATCAGGTAGTTTACGTTGGCCGGTTTGTAGCTGAGCAGCGCCTCTTGCGTCTTTAGGGCAGTTTCGTACGCTTTGAAAATACGCCATTCTAGCTCGACGTGTTGTTCTGCAGTGAGCCGCCAGAAATCTTCGCCACGTTCGAAGCGGAGGAGGTTTTCTTCTACTTGCTCGCGTGCTTTGTAGTGCTTTTCGCGCTCGATATTGATCACGGCAAGCATGTAAAAAGGGGTCTGCTTGTCGTAGAGTTCACTCAAGGTAAAATACGTGTCATAGGCATCCGATTTACGCCCTAGTTCGTACTGGATGGCGGCTTTGAAGAGCAAGTACTTTTGAAAGTTTTCGCGGAATTCCAGGCATTTTTCGAGATCTGCTAACGCATCATTTAATTGGCCCAATTCATAATGTGCCTCCGCACGGAAATAATACAAATCCTCACTCTGCAAACGCTTGCTGATCGCCAAATCATAGTGGTTCAATGCTTGAGCGGCTTTCGGCGGTTGGATCGCCATAAACGCCCGTCCGATCGTCATGTTGTCGCGTCCACTCAGGTTCGCTCCCTTTGGTGCGTATTCTATGATTTTATCGTAGCTCTTGGTATTCCACAAACGGGCGATGTAACTCTGCGCCGTCACTGGGGTACACAGCACGAGTAGCACCGCTACTAGACTAATCTTCTTCATTCTTTTCTTTAATTTCTTCCTCAGGAAGTGCCACCGGTTGGCTCACTTCCCAGTGTGCTTTGAATTCGAATTTTTGCGGTGTCAACAAAACCTCCGCTAAGCGATTTTCTTCAAACGAAGGTCCGTCCCAAACGCCGTTTTTGTTGGCATCTACGAAACCACTCATCATATACGCTCCGGGCAGTAAAGTCCGTGCAGGCAACGTCAGCGTGTCTTGCGCTACAGCCAGCACTTCGTTGGACATCCATCCGCTGCTGTGTTCAAACCAAACTACAAGCGGTGCCGCGTGTGGTGGGATTTCATAACTCACAACGGCAACTTCAGAAGTGGCCATAGTATCAAGTACCAGCTGCACAGAATCCACAGCGACCGAATCCCAGATGGGGGCTTCGAACGGTGCCGCTACAAATGGAACCCGAGCGGGCACGCTGTCCAAACGCGTGATTTGATGCCTTGAAAATCCAAACGGCTCGGTGGTGTCCCAGCTGCCGTTAAAATTCACGTCTTCGAATGCGAGAATATGAAAGGTGTCTACGGGCAAATAGGTGAATGAAAATCCGCCGTCCTTGTTGGGCGAAGTCTTGAATCGGGCGTTCAAGGTGCTGTCGGTTTGCACGTCGATCAGCGCTACGGTCAACTTTTCATGGAGTGCTGCGGGTGCCCCGGTGATTTGTCCGTCTAGTCGAAGGCTGTCGATGTAATCTCCGGTGCTCCATACCAACTGCAAATGCTTGTAAGGGTTGCGTTCGTTGAGGTCTTGAACCGCATCGCCCAGATCTATGCGGTAGGTGGTGTTTGGTTCAAGCTCCTGCGATTTCGACCAGCTCAGCTCAAGGCGTTTCCCTTGTACTTCAAAAGCCAATTCTTCCAACTCCGGTGTACTTCTCATGGCCCCTCGAAGTTTTGGAGCTTCGATATATTCGTCAAAGACCACCACAGCCTTGTTGCCGCTAAAGTTCAATGCTCCCATCGCTGGAGCCATTTCTTGGATCACCGGAGGTTGCTCGTCCTTGGCACCGCCTTGCGGCTGGCTCTGAACGGCGCAGCCCAATAGTGCTAAAAATGCGATAAAACGAATGGAGTATTGCATGACTCAAAGTTGAGGATTTCTAGCCATTTGGTGAATACCACGAAAGAACCAAGTTCGAATACTTATCAAAACCCTCATTTACTTGGTCTAATGCCTACTTTAAACCCTTTTTCATCTCTAGTGCACACAATATTCTTTACTTTAGACTTTACATAAATTTACTAGCGTGAAAAAACTTCTACTCTCCCTGGTCTTAGCGTGTTCTGCTTTCGCCGTTCAAGCACAGACGTATTGTACACCCGTTTACTCCACAGGGTGTGCCGTCGGCGATGATATCGATGACGTATTTATTGGAACTTTTCAGGACACAAATACGGGTTGTTCTGCCAACCATTACCAGGTCTCCACTGGGGATACGGTAGACATCTCAAGAGGTGCGTTCACTACGGTCCGATTCACCTCGAATTATTTTACGCAATACTTTGCCATCTGGGTAGACTTTAACGAGGACGGTGACTTTGACGATGCAAACGAGTTTCTTTGGTCTTCCGCAGATAATAATTGGTCCGCAAGCGACAGTATTTTAGTCCCGCCTACTGCGGCTCTAGGTACGTACAGAATGCGCATCCGTTCTAACTTTTCAGCTACGATCCAGTCCACTGAAAGCTGTTCAAGCCTCTCCTATGGTGAGGTGCACGACTATACGGCGAGAGTCGTAGACGCTCCGGGTTGTTCCCTTCCGTACTTCTCTGGTATTAGTGCAACGGATAGCTCAGTAACGCTGGATTGGCTTTCAAACGATACGAACTTTGTGATCGAATACGGTGCGCCAGGCTTTACCGTAGGGCAAGGAACTGTAGCATATGCAAGTACTACGACACTTACCGCTGGAAACCTCTCGCCGAACACGGCCTATGAATTTTACATCCAGACCAACTGTTCTGGTACAGGTAATGGCTACAGTGCAAACGTAGGCCCGTACTACATCAAAACGTTGTGTGTACCTGCCTCTACGCCCTTGTTTGAAGGTTTCGAGAACGACTCTTTGGGCAGCTTTAGCAATCCAAACGCGCCATCGTGCTGGTTCTACACCGAAGATGCGGGTGCTTTCGGATACGGTTATTTGAACGGCGGTTCTACTTGGGCCCTTTCTCCTAAGAATGGAAACCAATTATATTACCTCTACAACTCTTCGGATTCGCTCCGTGAGATCCTCGTTAGTCCTGCCATCATAGGTCTCGACAGTGGGGTCAAGCAGATTGAATTTTATGCAGGTACAACCACAAGTGCAACAGCTGAGGTCCTTGTAGGTACGATGAGTGATCCGAACGACGCGAGTACTTTTGAGGTGATTGACTCTGTGACGATCACTGGCGGTTCAAATTGGAACAAATACACTTCCTACATCTACGCAGTTGCGGGTTACAACATGAGCGACATGCACATTGCCATCGCTTCCTCAAACACGAACACCTTTACGGCAGTCTACCTCGACGATATTACGATCGATAACGGACCTCAATGTTTGCCTCCTTCTGCGCTCAGTACCGGAACGATAGGTATTGACTCTGCAGAAATCATCTTTAATTCGACCGGTATCGCGAGCTATTTAGAGTACGGCCCTACCGGATTTATTCCTGCCTTCAACCAGGGAACAGGAACGCTGGTAACAGTAAGCGGCTCACCAGCTTGGTTGACCGGCTTAGATTCGAACTCTGCCTACGATGTCTATGTCTACCAGATGTGTGCGGACAGCACGATCAGTACGGCCTTCGGTCCAGTCTCTTTCACCACGCTTTCTTGTGCGCCTAACCTCATGTGTTCGCTAGACTTAGAGCTCGTAGATTCTTTCGGTGACGGATGGAACGGAGCGGAAGTTCAGATATTGAACGCCTCTGGAAACATCATCTATACCTTCGGTTCCAACTTTACAACGGGCAGCTCCTATACAGAGCCTATGATGCTTTGTTCTGGAGGCACGTACTCCGTCGTAGTTTCTAGTCCAGGTAGCTATGCGTACGAGATTGGGGTAAACGTATTGAAGAGCGGCTCAGTCATCGCTTCCTATGCTCCAAGCACGAGCACAGCAACAGGTACAGTTATGGCCTCTTTTGTAACGAGCTGTAATACGCTTTGTCCAGATCCTTCGGACCTTGTTATCACGCCTTCCTTGAACAGCGCTTCGGCCATGTTCATGACGAACGGAAATACGGGCACCTTTGACTATGCATGGGGCCCAGCAGGATGGAGTCAAGGTACCGGTGCTGTTGCCACAGGTACCGGAAATACCACCACGAACGGGATGACCATCTCAGGCTTAACTCCTGGCATGTGTTACGACGTGATCGTGATTGCAAACTGTGGCGCTAACGGTGTTTCTGACACTTTGGGTCCAGTAAATTTCTGTACGCCTTTATGTGATTCGGCTTCGCAGTGTACCTACACGGCCATTCTTGAAGATTCCTTCGGTGACGGATGGAACGGCGCTTCGATGACCTACAGCGTGAATGGTGTGCCGAGCGGAACGTTCTACACCTTTGCAAACGGTTCGTACGATACCGTATCTATTACTGTGTGTAGCGGTTCTTTCGTAGAATTCTTTAGCGGTGCAGCGGGTTCATATCCGTCAGAAGTGAGCTACACGGTGGCTTCAGATTACAGCGGCTCAACAGTAGCCTCGGTGTCGTTAGGAAACTTTACGGCGGCACAATCTGCAGGTTCAGATTTGGCCAATTGTGTCCCGACCGTCTGTGCCGTACCAACCGGTCTTGCTTTAACCTCTGCTTCAGGGTCCACGGCAAATGTAGGATGGGTAGGTACCGCAAATAACTTCGTGTATAAATACCAAGAGCAAGGCACAAGCGTTATGGCCAGCGGTACGACCACTTCGGCCTCCGTAAATCTTACAGGTTTAGCGTTCTCAACCGGCTATGACTTCTGGGTAGCTCAAGTTTGTTCTGCAGGCGATACTTCTGCCTACAACTACTTTGCCTTCACTTCGGATTCTTGTGCATCGATAGCCCCAGGTACACCAACGTCTTCGGTGACTAATGTAACCTCTAATTACGCTGAGGTAAACTTTGACTGGGCTTCGGCTTCGAACTACACGAGCTATGCACTGAACTTTGGTGACGGTAACTCTACCACAGGTTCAGGAACTTCAGCAGTGCACCAGTACGCAAGTAACGGTACGTTTAATGCGGTCTTGACCTTGTACA
>CATITW010000292.1 GCA_949547975.1 Cryomorphaceae bacterium
AAGACGACTGAGGAAAGCTGCATAGAAAAGGCCGCGAACAACAACATACCCAGCGTTAATGCTAGATTAAGAGTGATCAAGCTACGAAAAAGCTTTCGCGACAAGCCTTTGATTATTTGTTCCGCCATGGTCTGTACTAGTTATAAAAACTGAGTAAAAATACTCTTATCCACGTGGACTCGCAAGGCTACAAACAAAAAAAGGCCCGCAAGTATGCAGGCCTTTTAATTTTTCTTGAATTGATAACTATGCCTTCGCTAAGTCGTCAATGTGCATCGCTAATTCTGTACCGATACGATCCTGCGCTTCTGAGGTTGCAGCACCAATATGCGGGGTCAAACTCAACTTTGGATTCATCAGTACTTTGATTGCCGGAGTCGGCTCATTAACAAATACATCCAAACCAGCGCCAGCTACTTTACCAGATTCTAACGCATCTAGCAAGGCTTCTTCATTAATCACACCGCCTCTTGCAGCGTTCAATAAGAATACACCGTCTTTCATTTTCGCAAGCTCATCTGCTCCGATCAAATCCCCACCTGGAACGTGCAAAGAAATGAAGTCTGAGCTCGCCAAAAGGCCCTCAAAACCCACATTCTTACAGGTCACTTTCACAGATTGACCGTCAAAAAATGTCAATTCTACTTCAACATCGTCTTCGTGGATATCCGAAAAGACCACATTCATACCTGCGCCTATCGCTAGCTTAGCTAAGGCTTGTCCGATGCGACCGAAACCTACAATACCCAAAGTGCGCCCCTTCAACTCAACGCCTTTCGCATATGCCTTTTTCAAGGCTCCAAATTTTGAATCACCATCTAATGGCATCTGGCGGTTACTGTCTTGCATAAAACGCACTAAAGAGCGCATATGTCCCATCACAAGCTCTGCAACAGAGTCAGACGATGCTGCCGGCGTATTGAATACGCGAAGGCCTTTAGACCTTGCATACTCCACATCAATATTGTCCATACCTACTCCACCTCGACCGATGCCTTTTAGTGAAGGGCAGGCATCGATAAGTGCCTGACGAACTGTGGTCGCAGAACGCACCAAGATGACATCCACCTGGTGCTCGTTGATGTAGTTTTCAAGCTGCTCCTGTGCAACTTTTGTAGTGATCAATTCATGGCCTGCAGCCTCAATCGCTGCAACTCCTGACGGCGAAATACCGTCGTTTGCTAAAACTTTCATGCGTGTTTTTTTTCTAGTTCTTTCATACAGTTTACTAGTGCTTGAACACTATCTAAACCAAGTGCATTGTACATACTTGCTCTATAACCACCTACGGAGCGGTGGCCGTTGATTCCGTTAATCTTCGCTGCAGCAACCAAAGCATCAAAATCTGCTTTGTGCGCATCTTCGTCCTTGAGCAAGAAACAAGCGTTCATGCTTGAACGATCATCCTTAGCGGCAGTTCCTGTGAACAATGGGTTGCGATCGATTTCGTTGTACAACAAAGCAGCTTTAGCTTCATTGCGCTTGTACATTTCTTCGATACCACCTAACTCTTTTAACCAGCGTAGCGTAAGCATACTCACGTAGATAGAAAATACTGGTGGCGTATTGAACATCGATCCTTTTGAGATGTGGGTGTTGTAGTCCAACATGGTCGGAATATAACGACCGCTTTTCCCGAGGGCATCCTTTTTCACAATAACTAACGTAGCTCCAGCTGGACCCAAGTTTTTCTGAGCACCCGCATAGACCAAGTCGAAGTCAGCAACATTGATCGGACGCGAAAAGATGTCCGAACTCATATCACATACGACAGGAACAGGAGTCGCTGGAAACTCCTTGATTTGAGTTCCGTAGATCGTATTGTTTGAGGTGCAATGGAAATAATCCGCCTTTGGATCAATCTCGTATCCCTTTGGGATGAAGTTGTAATTCGCCGATTTAGAAGATGCTATAATTTCTGCAGTTCCTAGTCCGGCCGCTTCTTTGTGAGCTTTGTTTGCCCAAGCACCTGTATCGATGTATTGTGCTTTTCCGTTTTCGGTAAGCAGATTAAAAGCCACCATCGCGAATTGCATCGAGGCACCACCTTGTAAAAACAGAATTTCGTGGGTGTCAGGAACATTCAATAACTCCTTCACAAGAGCTACAGCTTCGTCCATGACAGCTACGAAATTTTTGCTTCGGTGAGAGATCTCAATAACGGAGAGACCGAGGTTGTCAAAATCTAACAACGCCTCGGAAGCTTCTTGAAATACTTGGCCGGGAAGGATGCAAGGACCGGCAGAGAAATTATGGGTTTTCATTCCAGGTTTTTTACAAAGTTTATACAAAGCTAAACGCTTATAAGACCAATAATGTGCTACGGAAGGAAAAGTTTAGGCGGTTATTCACGAGAGATTCACAATGGAGAATAAATTGGCTTTGCCGCTCTTACATTCTTTCTTCAAAATTCTACTGCGTAACTTTGGGGAGATTTAGAACCAAAATCCCATTTTCATGTCAAACGGAATTTATAATGTACCGGTCGCTTCAAACGAGCCTATCTATGATTACGCTCCAGGAACGCCGGAACGCGAGGCACTTTTAGCTTCGTACAAAGAGCAATACAACGCGACTGTAGACGTACCCATGTACATCGGCGGCGAAGAAGTACGTACTGGAAATACGGCTAAACTAAGCCCACCTCAGGATCACAAACACGTTTTGGGCCACTACCACATCGGAGATGAATCACATGTCAAAGCAGCCGTTGCTTCAGCCCTCGATGCAAGAGCTCAGTGGGGCAGCATGCCTTGGGAACATCGTGCAGCCATTTTCTTGAAAGCTGCAGAGCTGATCAGTACGAAATACCGTTATAAAATCAACTCGGCAACCATGCTTGCGCAAGGAAAAAACTGTTTCCAAGCAGAGATTGACGCCGTTTGTGAGTTTGCAGACTTCTTGCGTTTTAACGTAGAATACTTGACTCAGATTTACAGCGACCAGCCAGAAAGTGCCCCAGGTATCTGGAACCGTCTGGAATACCGTCCTTTAGAAGGTTTTGTTTTTGCCGTAACACCGTTCAACTTTACAGCAATCGCTGGGAACTTGCCGGCAGCTCCAGCATTGATGGGGAACACCGTGGTTTGGAAACCGGCCGATTCTCAGATTTTCTCTGCGAACGTAGTGATGCAAATTTTTAAGGAAGCAGGTCTACCGGACGGTGTGATTAATCTTATTTACGTGGACGGTCCCGTAGCAGGAGATTACATTTTCTCTCACAGAGACTTCGCAGGACTTCACTTCACTGGTTCGACCGGCGTATTCCAACACTTGTGGAAGACGATCGGAATGAACATCGACAAATACCGCGCATACCCGCGCATCGTAGGAGAAACAGGTGGTAAGGATTTTGTCGTTGCTCATCCGACTGCACCTGCTGCACAAGTTTCAACGGCCCTCTCAAGAGGTGCTTTTGAATTCCAAGGTCAAAAATGTTCCGCAGCATCGCGTGCATATTTACCAAAGAGTACTTGGCCAGCAGTGAAAGAAGGTCTTCTTGCAGATTTGAAAACCTTCAAAATGGGTACTCCAGAAGATCTAGGGAACTTCATTAACGCGGTGATCGATGAACGCGCTTTCGATAAGATTTCAGGGTACATTGACTGGGTTAAAACTCAGGATGATGCTGAGATCATTGCAGGAGGTTCGTACGATAAGAGCGTAGGATACTTCATTGAGCCTACTGTGGTAGTCACCACAAATCCTAAGTTCCGCACCATGGTTGAGGAAATTTTCGGCCCGGTCTTGACCATCTTTGTGTACGAGGATGAGGCTTGGGAGGAGACGCTGAAATTGGTAGACGAAACTTCAGATTACGCCTTGACAGGCGCCATCTTCTCAGGTGATCGTTACGCTGCTATTCAAGCGGCTAAAGCTTTGGAAAATGCTGCAGGGAACTTCTACATCAACGATAAGCCTACCGGTGCCGTTGTAGGTCAGCAACCGTTCGGCGGAAGCCGCGGCTCAGGGACCAATGACAAGGCAGGATCTTATTTGAACCTTCTACGTTGGGTGAACGCTCGTACGATCAAGGAATGCTTAGTTCCTCCTACGGATTACCGTTACCCATTCTTGGGAGAGTAGATTTCCAATAGGATTTCGAACATAAAAAAGGCGCAATCTCTTGTACAAGAGGTTGCGCCTTTTTAGTGCTCATTATGAAGTGCTAGACTAGTTCACCTTGTAGTTAAAGCGGATACCGTAGAGTACCTGTGGAAGCCCACTACCTAGATTGTACCCGAGTTTCCAAGAAGTTTCCCAATAGGCCAATGCCTCGGGGCCTCCAAAGTTTCTGGTACGCCCAAAATCTGCACCTATGATGAAATCTATTCTCGATGCACCTTGTAACGGGGTGATGAAAATGTATTCTGCCGCTAAGTCGTCAAAGGAGAAGTCCTCCGTGAAGGAAAAATTAGTAA
>CATITW010000293.1 GCA_949547975.1 Cryomorphaceae bacterium
ACGAATCTGAACGTGTGGTACAAGGTGAGCGACAAAACCACCTATGGCATCTACATCACCTTTGTGGGACTGGCCTTTACGATCGCCGGAAACCTCGTGCTTATTCCGATGATAGGCATCATGGGCGCGGCCATTACAACATTGGTCGCTTATGCAGCGATGTTTGCAGTGAGCTTGGCGTGGTCCTTCAAGCACTATCCGGTACCGTACCGCTGGGGAAGATTAGCGGGATTTGTGGGCGGTGCGACTATCGTGGCCTTTTTGATACACTATGTAGAAATTGGCGGCACGCCTGTTAAAATTGGGGTAGGAATCTGCTACCTTTTCGTAATGTTGGCGGTAGAACGCCGCGGACTTTTTAAATTCGCTTCAAGATGATTAAGATAAACGTCAAATACACGGGCAAGCACGAGCTGCCTCAGTTCGAAACTGCACAAAGCGCCGGAATGGACCTGCGCGCTAACCTCGATACACCAGTGGAACTGCAACCCGGCGACCGCGCACTCATTCCCACGGGAATCCATTTGGCCTTGCCGGACGGATATGAAGCGCAGATCAGACCACGTTCTGGACTCGCCTACAAGCACGGCGTGACCGTTTTGAACAGCCCAGGAACGATCGATGCAGACTACCGCGGCGACGTAGGTGTACTGCTCATCAATCACGGCAAAGAAGCCTTTGTGATCGAAGACGGCATGCGTGTCGCACAGATGGTCATCGCCCGTTATAGCCAATTCGACTGGAACCTCGTTTCCGACCTTGACGCAACTCAGCGCGGCGCTGGCGGCTTCGGAAGCACCGGTAAAAACTAGTACTTACAACAACCAAATAAACCTTTTCACAGATGAAGATTATTGTACCTATGGCCGGACGCGGTTCACGCCTTCGCCCCCACACACTCACTGTTCCTAAGCCGCTCATCCCGATCGCAGGAAAACCGATCGTACAGCGCCTAGTCGAAGACATCGTCGCGGTTTGTGGTGATAAAACCGTTACCGAGATCGCCTTTATCATCGGCGACTTTGGCGACCAAGTCGAGCAAGACCTCATCAAAGTAGCCGAGGACCTTGGCGCGAAAGGAAGCATCTACTACCAAGACAAGCCGCTAGGTACAGCACACGCCATTCACTGTGCAGCAGACAGCATGGACGATGAGATCGTTGTGGCCTTCGCGGATACCCTGTTCCGTGCGGACTTTACCCTCGATACCGAAGCGGACTCCGTGATTTGGGTGAAGCAAGTCGACAACCCGAACGCCTATGGTGTTGTAGAATTCGGCGGCAACGGCAACATCAACAACTTCGTTGAAAAACCAAAAGAGTTCGTTTCAGACCTCGCCATCATCGGAATCTACTACTTCAAGGACGGCGCTGGACTTCGCAAGGAGTTAAAGTATCTTTTGGACAACAACATCATGGACAAGGGCGAATACCAGCTGACCGACGCGTTAAGCTCGCTGCTCAAGCAAGGAAAAGTATTCAAACCTGGTACCGTTAACGATTGGATGGATTGTGGAAACAAGGCCATCACCGTTCAGACCAATTCTAAAATGCTCGGTTACCTCGAAGGCAAACCAGAACTGCGCGGCGAGAACATCACCCTCGAGAACGCTGAGATCATCGAACCGTGCTATATCGGTTCAAACGTAGTGTTAAAGAACGCGAAAGTAGGACCGAACGTCAGCATCGGAAACGACTGTCACATCGAAGACGCGACGTTGCAAGACTCTCTTGTTCAGACAAATACAACCATCAAGAACATCGACTTGAAAGACAGCATGATCGGTAGTCACGCCAGTGTCGACGGAAAGTGGACTTCACTATCTTTAGGAGATTATTCAACGATGGACTAATGCGAATTTTACTGACCGCTCTTTGCGGCTTCGTTTTATCAGTACAAGTATTTGCGCAAGGCCCTTCGAAAGAGGGGCCTTCTGCATTAACACCGCTTTTCTACAAGGCGGAAACGTACCGAATCACGGGCCGAACCAACCTCGCTGCGGAGGCCTACCTGAAGCTGTTGACAGAGGACCCTACACACGAAGCGGCCCTGTACCAGCTTGGACGTATACTTCTTCAAACCGGCGACTACCTCGGAGCGCAAACCGTTCTAAAAACTGGCCACGAAGCGCATCCACAGAACGAATGGATGCACCAGATGTACGCCGTGTGCGAGGCGAAACTGGGGCGTTTTCCCGAAGCCATAGCTGCTTTTCAGTCGCTCGCATTGCAACGACCGGACAAGCCAGAATACCTAGAAGCGGCGCTTGATGCAGCGATCGGCGGAGAACTGTTTCTCGAAGCGGATCGCGTGATTCAAAGCTTTGAGTCGACCTATGGCCAGACGCCTGAAACTGCCCAGCAACGTGCACGATTTATGGTGCAAGCAGGCGACTATAAAGGCGCCGTGAAAGTGCTTAAAACAGCGATCAGCACGAATGCTGAAGCGCCGGAATATGTAGGGCTTTTGGCGCAGTTGTACGACAGTCAGAAATTGGGCAAAAAAGCGCTAAAAGTGTTGGATAAGGGGCTGGAGCGACACCCGAATAATGGGCCGCTGCACCTAGAGAAGGCGCGGATGCTACAGCAGCTGGGACGCTGGGATGAAGCGACGGAGGCGTTATTAAAGGCCTTTGAAGCGGACGGAGTAGCGCTCAGTACGAAAGGACAAATCTTGATGGATTTTTACAAGGTTGCTCGTGAAGAATTGAGTTTCGTGGAGCCCTTTGACAGGCTTTGGCGCTTAGCGGAAGAAAAACACGTTCAGGAGCCGGGTTGGCAGCTTGTTCAGGCGGAGCGCTACCGTTATGATGCGCTCGGCGCGGATGCGGTGGAATCCTACGGGAACGCGATCAAGGGCGGTTTGGATGCGATCGAAGTATACGATGCGGCGGTGCAAACGGCCAAGGAATATGGACTGAAGGCCCAAGGGCTGGAGCTGCTCGAGGGCATGTATGACACGTACGGGAAGGATCCGAAGGTGGCGAAATATGTGGTCAGTTTTTACGCGGAGTGGTATGCCTGGGAAGCGTGTGCTCCCGTGGCTGCGGAGGTGGCCGAAGTGGAATTGGACCCGGAGGTGAAACAGTGGCTGCATTCGACGGCTGGCTATGCGTTTTACCAATCGAAAGACATCGATCAAGCGGTGGTGCAGTATGAGAAAAGCTTGCGGTTGAAGCGGGATGCGCAGACGTTGAACAACTATGCGTGGGCCTTGGCGAAGAACGATCGCGAATTAGAGAAAGCGGAACGATTAAGTGCGGAAAGCAATGCGAAAGAGCAGGGCCAACCGTTGTACTTAGATACTTGGGCGCTGGTGCTGTATAAATTGGGCAAGTATGCGCAAGCACAGGAAAAAATGGAAGTAGCTTTGCAACTTGCAGATTCGGGGCCCACGGACAACATGCTGACGTTAGCAGCGAAGATTGAACTGGCCTTAGGAAACGTAGATAAAGCACTGGAATACAGAGATAAAGCGAAGAAACTGAGGGAGAAAAAGTAGTGAAGATTGCCGCCACATATCGCCTATGGAAGTACTGTTTAACGGCAGTAGTAGCGCTTTTTTTGACCAATTGTGGCCGCACCATCTCCCCTGAAAATCCGTTGAAACGCGAAAAAATTGGCGACGGGACCTCACGGCGTATCATGGTTCAGGACAACTTTGTTTGGAACCAAACCTTCACCAAAATCAAAGCGACAACCCCAGACGGAGAACAGCGGTTCCGTGTTCAGGTACGCTCCAAGCAAGACAGCATCCTTTGGGCGGCGATCTCGGACGATATGATCGGGTTGCGCGTGGGAAAAGCCATTGTGATCGGCGACAGCGCGGCCTTTACTTCGACGTTGCTCGGTATGGAGTGGACGGGTGACGCCTCAGAATTGGCCGAGATAACGGGTGTGGAAGTGCCTTTTCTCTATTTAAACAAGCTGCTGCGCGGACAGCTGATCGATGCAGAACCTGCGATGCGCTATAAATTTGACGCGGATAAGGACCTCTGGACGACCAAATACAGCATTTCCGGCGGGCGAAAAGTCACCGCTTGGCTCGACCGCGAACTGCGCCTGCGACACATCAACATTTCGGACAAAAAGGAAGTGGTCGACATCGACTACCCCTCTTCAGATCCGCGCACCGGCTACCCTACGGCGATGGTGCTTACTTTAGCTTCTCGCCCCGACTACAAGGTCGATATAGAAATCACGGAAATTCGTACTGAAGGACCGTACAACACCCCATTCAGCTTCTAGATGCGCACGCTCCTACTCACACTTTTTCTGTTGCTATCGGCAGTAAGCTTTGGCCAGACTAAAGAGGAGCTGCAGCGCCAAAAAGTGCTGTTGCAAGATCAGATCGATCTCGCTAGTGACATTTTGAAGAAGACCCAAAGTTCGCGCGCGGCAAGCCTTACCGAGCTGGAAACATTGAATCAGAAGATTGAAGCGCGTGAAAAGCTGATCCGCACGATGTCCCGTCAGATTCGCCGCATCGACCGTGAAGTGTCGAAGAAGGAGTCGGACATCCAGCGTCTCGAAGCGCGTGTAGATTCCTTGAAAGCGGACTATGCTCGCCTCATCGAACTGGCACAGCAAAACCTGCAGCCCACCGACCAGATATTATTTATTCTGAGTTCCTCCTCGTTTGCCCAGGCTGCGAAACGGATCCAGTACTTTAAGGACATGACGCGTTACCGCGAGCAGCAGGTGGTACAGATCGAGCTGGCGCAGGAGGAATTGGCCAAAGAGAAAGAGGCGTTGATCGCGAAAAAAGCAGAAAAAATTGCCGTGCAGCAAGCCCAGAAAGGCGCCAAAACGGCACTGCTTTCAGATGCCCAAGAGAAAGAAAAAACAGTCGAAAGCCTGCAATCTAAGGAGAGCGAGCTGAAGAAAGACATTCAGAAAAAGCAGCGGGAAGCGCAGCAACTCGAGAAGCAAATCAAGCGCATTATCGCCGAGGAAATGCGCAAGGCGAAGGAACGTGCAGAGCGCAATGCGCTGGAGAAAGAAGCGGCAGATCTCGGTTTGAAAAAAGGCAAAGACTTTAGCGCCCGCACCTCAAGCAAGGCGTTGAAACGTTTGATCGAAAAAACCCGTAGCGCCGCAGGAATGGACGCTCGCGATGACGGCCCTTCGTTCTCGATGACCCCTGAAGCGCGTGCCTTAGCGAATAATTTTGCCTCGAACAAAGGCGCATTACCTTGGCCTGTGGAGCGTGGTATCATCACCGGTAAATTTGGAAAACACCCGCACCCGATCGTTCGCGGCGTGGTCGTGGACAACCCGCACATCGAAATTTCAACGGAAGAAAATGCGATCGTTCGCGCCGTATTTGAAGGCGAGGTCAGTTCCGTAGTTCCGATCCCTGGAGCGAATGTGATGGTCCTCGTACGCCACGGAAATTACTTCACGGTCTACAGCAACCTGATCTCCGTCAGCGTAAAAGCGGGAGATCTGATCAGTCTCAAACAGCCGATCGGCAAGGCATTTACGGATGAGCAGGGGAAAACCATGGTCCAATTCGGCCTGTGGAAAGACGCCGACATCCAAGACCCGAACCCGTGGCTCGCGAAATAATCTAGCACCTTCTTGTTATGAAGCATTTCTTCTACCTCAGCACCTGCGACACCTGCAAGCGCATCATGAAACAACTGCCGCTCGAAGGTGTGGAGCTGCAAGACATCAAAACCGAACCGATGACCGCTGCGCAAGTGGACGAGATGATCGCTCGTGCGGGCTCTGCAGAGGCACTGTTCAGCAAGCGAGCGCGTAAATACAAGGAATTGGGTTTGAAGGACCAGCAACTTTCAGAGGCGCAACTCCGTCAATTCATCATCGACGAATACACCTTCCTCAAGCGCCCGGTGCTCATTTTGGACCAGCAGATTTTCATCGGCAACACCGCGAAGGTGATCGAAGCCGCTCGCGAGGCCTTGTTAGCGCTTTAGCACCTTACGAACGACCGTTCCGCGCGTTCCCACAAGCTGGATCAAATACATCCCCGGTGGCCAATTTCGAACGTCCACCCGTTCCGGCAACATCCCCTGCACCAGCAACCTTCCCTGCGGATCAAACACGCGGTAGTGCTGGTAATCAGGAGCACGAAATTGGACCCAATCCACCGCTGGATTCGGATATACCTCGACAGTGCCCGCATCCCAAACGCGTACGCCGATCGACGAAGTATCCGCCGTGATCTCCATCAGAACGCCGTGCACAGAATCACAGCCCGTCAGCGCGCTCAGCGTATCGTACACCCATACGCCTGAGTCGCGGTAGATCACATGCTGATACACGATGCTGTCCACGCCTTGCAACGTATCCACTGTGAAATAATCACAACCGAGCTTCATCACATGCGCATTGATCGACAATGCCGTGCGCACGTCCGTTCCTGCTCCAAAATCCATATCCGTGGTGCCGCGGTACGTGCCACACACATACATGTCATGGCCGTCGCTCAATCCGTCGTTTATTGTTGAGCTGATCGCTGCTTCCCAGTCGCGCGCGGCGATAAAGCCACCCTCCGGGGTCCATTTCGCAATCCAGCCCTGAATGCCATAGGTAAAGCCCATAGTGTGGACACCCGGACCTGGATCCATATCCTCGGGTCCCGTAAAATTTCCCGCGATCATAAGGGTGCTGTCTGGAAGAAAATCGATGACTTCCACGCGGTCTTGAGCAGCATTGTTTGCTCCCCCTAATCCGCCAAACTCGCGGGCCCAGTCCAGTGTTCCGTCGGGTTGGAGTTTGAGCACAAAGGCGCGATACGCTTGTGGAGAGCTGAAGATTAGTGTGGAGTCGATGCGCAGCTGGCCCCCAAAGGAACCACCGAGATACGCCTCCCCCGCTGGAGAAATCTCAAAGGCATAAAAAGGTGCAAAAGCACTACCGCCGCTCATCGCTGTGTTGCCTAAAAGATCAAAGGTTCGATGGTACTGGTAGCCTCCCAAACTGTCGTAGGAAGCGAGCAACAACGTATTCGAATAAGGCTCCGCTACGGCTTGAACGAGCTGTGGAGCGAAGGCAACATTTATGGTATCCTGGAAATTCCCTGCGGTAAATAATTGGCCAGCATGCTGACGAACGACTTCTACATAATACGCCGAGTTTTCAAAACTCTTTGCCCACTCCAAAGCACCCCCGATTGTATATTTCGCCAAAAAGGAACACGTGATATTCGAGCTGAGCCATGTGGTATTGGCCGATGGATCTACATCTATACTGTCCACAAAATAACCCGCTACCACAAAGCTACCGTCGTCAAAAGGAGCCATGGAACGAACGGTGTTGAAGGTTGTACTTGGGTAGGAAATCACGTCTAAAAAGGAACCTTGTGCATCGAGCGTCAAAACAAATCCGTTACTCATCGCACCTGCTGGACTGCGCTGTACCACCCCAGCACCCGGATCAAAATCTATGGGGCCGCTAAAACTTCCACTAAGGATGATATGACCGGTTTGTGGCTGAATAAACGCTTCTGTAGCTGTGATCAGATCGACCGCTCCTATGGATTTTACCCAAGCATGATTGCCCTTCGCGTTGATCGATTGAATATAAAGATCCTGTGCCGTAAAGAACTGATCGACATTATACACCGTGTCTATTTGACCCCCTTGACCGAGGTACATCGTTCCGGTAAAAGCACCTACAACAATGGTATTTCCATTTCCATCGCGCATCAAATGATTCGCGTACTCACCGCTTGAACCGTCTGAAGTTTCCGCCCAGCCGTAGCTGATCTGCCCACTAAGACTGGACATAAAGCCGAAAGTAGCAAGCAGAAAAAGAAGTCGTAACGTTTTCATAGTGAGGTGATTTAGACCTTAAAGATAGCCATTCACTGGACGCACAAGAAAGCCGCATGAAGCAACGCGATGACGAATGAGTATCCGCCCGTTTGCGTTGCATTCTACCCTACTTTTGCACCTATGTCAGCACCTACACGCCGCGCCGTCCTCATCGCCCACTTCGCCCTATTAGGCGTCGCACTGATCTACGGGTCGTCCTTTCTCATCGCCAAGAGCGCAATGCAAGGGGCCGTACCGCCGCGTGCTTTTATCCAATTCCGCGTCACCGGAGCCGCCCTACTGTTTTGGCTGCTCACCCCGCTCTCTGGCAACCACTCCTTCCGTGAGATTCCCCGCAA
>CATITW010000294.1 GCA_949547975.1 Cryomorphaceae bacterium
GCTCTTGGACTCCGCCAGTTTTTGATGCTGGATTGAAGCTTTGAATCACCCCTACTAAAGGAGTCATATCGTCCGTATCTACCCCAGCAACAATCTCACCGTCTACTCCGAGTTGTGGAGGAGTTGGAACAAGGAGTCTGTTGATATCTAGGTACACCGATAATGCGTTGTAATCGTCAATTTCCAAGTGGTAGCCACCGCCAAGACGCAGGTTGGTCGGCAAAAAGTCTGAATTTCCACTTTCTGAGTAGGCGATTTTCGCCCCGAGGTTGGTCATTGCAAGACCCGCAGTGAATGCTTGACGACGTCCGCCCTTGATATTTGTGTAGTCGCTTTGGTAGTAAAAACCGATATCGGCTGCACCACTTTGACCAGGTTTGGTTTGAAGTCCTTGAACGACTTGGCCTTGAGCGATATCCGAAAAAATCCAACGCAACGCAGTCCCTGCACTCCAGCGGTCACTGAGTTTAAGTGCATACGCTACATCGAAGTAAAATTCATAGGGATTGAAAGTTCCTAAAGAGTTGCCGCTAGCGTCCGTAAAGTTGATTTCACCTAAAGAGAAGTAACGGAGCGAAGCACTAATGCCTTGACGGTCACTGAGCGCTTTCGAATAGTTGACATATGCGAGATCGATATCAGGAACTAATCGTGACATCCAAGGCGTGTAAGAAAGTGCTAAAGAAGCGTCTTTATTTTCGAGAAAAGCCAATTTAGCAGGATTCCAAGCCGAAGAATTTCCATCTGGAGTCGAGGCAACACCCACATCTCCCATAGCACCAGCACGGGAGTCCGGAGAGACCAAGAGGATAGGAACCGCTGTGGTTACTACGTTGTATTTCAAATCGTTCTGAGCTTTCGCGCCTGAAGCGGAAGCCATGGCCAGAAGGAGTAGGAAGTATTTTTTCATAAAGATTCGCTTGTCGCAGCGCAAGTTTAACGTATAAATATGAGCTTTTCTTGTATCACAGCAGATTTTCCGTTGGAATCTGACACCCATTGGACGCGCGCATGGTAAAATCCTGAGGTGAGCGTTCCCGACGGTACGGAAGACACCTTGAATACGGGAAGATCTGACATTGCGTAGTTCAGGGTCAAGTGCTGATGCCAAGTATGAACGGATTGCCCTTGGTTGTTGATCAAATCTAGACGAAGGGTTCCTTGTTGTCCTTGCTGGTTGTGTGAAAGTGCGAAGTGTACCTGTTCAGTGAACGGGTTGGGGTAGACTTTTAATTGGTCTAGGATAGGTAAAGCAGCATCGATCACTGTGAAACTGATGCTGTCATAGCCCCACTGATTCAGAACGTCCCATGCGCGTAATTCTAGGGAGTGCAAGCCGGGTTCGAGACTGTAAAATGGATATTGTACGGTGCCTCGGTCGTAATGGTCCATGTCGCTTTGGTAAAAATCGTTCACATTGATATCCACCCCGTCTAAGGTCATCGTGATGTTGTGACCAATTCCAAGTCCAACCGCATTGATGCCACTCTCGTCTTTCAAAAGCCCTAAGCCCAATGGGTTTTCGTTGGTTGAGGCCCCAGAAATGAAATTGGTGTCGTTCACAAAGAGTCGCACCTTAGGTCCATCGATATCAGTGACTACTCCGTCGAAGACCCCTCCGATTAAACGGCTGCGATCGCCGCCCCATGCATCTTGAACTCCATCGGTTGCATAGGCCAGTACTTTCGACTGCCCGACTGCTAGGTTGATGTCGAGAGGAACACGGAATTCGATGGAGAATTTGCCTTGATCGACGGTTGCCTTCCCTTTAAAGATCGCATTGTTTTGGGTCGAGAAGTTAAACACTCCCCCTGCCCCGTCATTCACCTTTGTGCGCTGGGGCTGTGCCTTATCGAAAATACTCACCCAAACTTCTCCGGTGAAATCTTGCAGTGGAATGCCCGCAGAGGTACTGACCGAACCGCTCAACTGCACCCAATTCAGCGCTTTGAGCGTATCGCTGAAGCTCTGCCAGGCAATGCCATTAATGGAGTCGAACTGAACGCGGTGCTGCGGTCGAGCCAAGGGCAATGCTGGGTCTCCGATCAAGGAAAATTTTATTTTGTCACCGCTAATATTGTTGTTCTTGGTCTCGCGCAATACGTCTCCGAGTCTTGGCTGCTCGAGAATCATCATATTGCGGTTGAGTAATCTGTTGAGATCGTACGTGCTGTTTGTTGCAAAAACAGAACGTGTTGTAGAGAACAAGGCGATAGCACCGCCGTCAGGGTTTAAGAACAATTGTTCCCCGGCACTCACCCGTTTAGCATCGTCAAATCTGGTGAACTCACAGGTGATGGTGGTGAAGACGGGCAAGGCCGTTGCGTTCGACCAATTTGATATGTCCTCCAACTGCAAAATGCGCTCGGTGGTCCACCCTACTTCCCCTCCGTGGCCGACAAACGAAACTACAAGCGCCCCTTGGTCTACTTCACGGTAGAGTTTTTCTCGCACCGACGGGTAACGCTGTGACCCGGGTTTAGCCTCCTGTGCATAGGCATCTGAATAAATTTTCACGATATCCAATTCAGGGCGCGAAGTATCTAAATTCCGTGCAAGCTGATCCTGTACGATAGCAAACTCTTTCTCCCACGCGTGATCGGCGTCATCTGCAACCAAAACTGCTTTAGAGCGCCAAGGACCGAAGCGGTCTGACGAGGCGAGGTACCGCTCAATTTTATCGACCGCTGCGATGGCCAAAGAAGAATTGGTCACTGGTAAACGACCAATGCCAATATCAAGACTGCTTACGAACCAATTCAATCCTTCGCCTTGCTCCAAATACCCGTAATAATCATCGGTGATGTACGACGAATACAAGCTAAAGCTTTGGTAACTCTCAAAAGTGGGAACAAGGTTAGAACGCTCGGCCAATTTTTCTTTGTAGTCGTACGACGCATCACCAAACAAAGTCAAATACCGCAGTGCGCCACCTTGAGCATTGTACACCGTATATAAGAATTCTCGGACCGCCGCGATGTCAGGGGTCCCGGCATTCACTAGGGCATAAATATCGTCTAATGCAACTGCCCCGGACAACAAACCTCGGTCGGTGTGAAGACGCGCCAATCGCTGTGCTTGTTCCAGCAAAGAATCTGGTGCTATAATAAGGTTAGCCACAGACTGAAAGTCAGAATAATTCAGAAGGGTGTCATTTCGCTCAAACCGCAACTCAAATGCCTCTTCAGGAGCCACAACGAGGTATTGACGCAAGGAGTCTTCGAGTGAATTCCATGCGAGGGAATTGGCCGATTTCTGTGCAATAACTTCTCGTACATGCTCCGGATCAGTGATCTCGAAAACTACTAATGAAGACGGATTCGCTGCACCAATTTCGATCTTCGAGGATTTCGTAGAGTCGCGCGCAAAATTTTGAAAACGCTTCTGATAGTTCGGAGTGTTTTCGTGGGTCGCATCAGAAAAATAATTGACCATCAACTGATCTAACCACATCGCCGCACCAGTATTCCCAGCCTTATCATACTCCAAGGTAATCGCATTCAAAGCACTTCCTGAAGCGAGCGTCGTGCTCAACTGGCGTTCCGTTACATAGTTTGAAACTGAATTTGTTCCTACAGCGGGGAAACTCACCGAATTTCCACCCGTCACTACTAATCGTGTGTTTGACGAACTCGCACGTGCCACGGCGCGAACATCAACCGTTACGGGCGAATCCCCCAATGCTTCAAGAGGTAAAGCATACGAACGGGTCGTAGTAAAGTCAAAAAGGTCGCCGAACCAGCGTCTACCGGTGGCTATTAGGTTTGTCTGGGCGGAGTCCACTACGTGGTATTGAAGGTGGGCACCTATAGTTCGAGAAGGCGTGACATTAACCGAAGCGGCAGGACTCATTTGCCCATCATTCTCATCGGCAGTCGTTCCGACAAGAACGTATTCGCGCTCACTGTAGGCATGTTCACTGTAGCTGTAGGAACTGTCTTGCAATGAAATCGAAAAAGGTGCTTCGAGGTAAAACAGAATTCTGGAATTTACATCAAGGAGTCCGTCGTCATCCAAAACTTTGTAAGGCGCCGGAAGTAGACCGTACTGAGACGCGCCGTTGGTGTGCGACAACTCCCCTTCCGGCCGATGTAAAACAAGAAGTCTATTTAGTGAGGCACCTACTTCGAGAATACCCTGGTCGATCAAAGTTTGTCCGTCCAACTGATGCACACCAGAACGCATGGAGGAAAATAAGGAGTAGCGTCCTTCGTCCAAAGAGAATTGGCCTTGGAGGGAAAGGGAAATCAACCCGAAAAATAGGACTACGACCTTCTTCATTCTAGCAAAGTTACGTTACGAGTATAACATTTCATGGATTGAAAACGTTTAAAGACTAACGATACAAGCAGGGCAAATCGTACTTTTTTTGCTTATACTTGTTGCTTGAAAACACTGGTAAATCAATGAATGCATTGAACACACGCACGTTAAAACTGCTTATTGCATTGACTGTCAGCACCTTAAGCTTTGCTCAAGATGCTCATTTCAGCCAATATTATGCAAACCCCATCTAC
>CATITW010000295.1 GCA_949547975.1 Cryomorphaceae bacterium
GGAAAATTGGTTTGGGAAGTTGTAGTTCCAGAAGGCAAGGAAAAGCCCTATAGCGTGGAGGAAGAAGACGGTTTTGTAGCGTACTATCGCGATGAGGATCAGAACTTTGCCGCGAATGCAGTACTCAAGGAAATTTGGAAACAAGAGGCGCGCAATGAGAGCAAGCACCCCGTCCCCTTTTCGGATAAGGAAAAACGGCTGATTCAGTACATTAAGGATTATGAGCATGTGACGGTGAGCAAGGCCGCCAAGGTTATGGAACTTCCCCGCAATCTTACGATCAGTACGCTCGCTCGACTCGTTCGGTGGGAAGTGATCGTTTGGCGCAATGAAAAGTCGCAATTTATTTACACCCTAGACTAAAGGAATCGGTGTGGGTTCGGAACCGTTCTAAGGGCCCATCGAATCTTCGTGTCCAGGGCATCCTCCTCTTCCAAGCCCCTTTCGATGCCCGCATTGTCCATACCGAGGGTCAAGTGATGCAGCGCGATACCACAACTGACGGATACGTTAAAGCTTTCTACAAATCCTTTCATAGGAATGTAGACCAATTCGTCTGCGGCGGCGATGAGTTCTTTTGAGGCGCCGACTTGCTCATTTCCAAAACAAAGCACTGCCGGGACTGTCGGGTCGAGTTCGTGCAATGGCTTGGCTTTGGGATCAAGCGCGGTAACGTATAACTTTTTGCCGGTGGACTTTAACTGTTGTGCCCAAGTCTCCACGCCGCCGTCGTTGTAGGTGTTGAAAAAGGAGACGTCCAGCCACTTCTCAACCCCTTTGGAAATGCCCGAGCTGACGTTAAATCGTTCGTTTTTATCGTACACATCGATGCGGTGCACCCCGAAGGCGTCGGCCGTGCGCATGAGCGCTGAAGCGTTTTGCGTCTTCATCATGTCCTCGAGCGCGAGAGAGAGGTGTCGGGTGCGGTACAGGATCTTCTCTTCGAATAGTGCACGTTTGTGCGGAGTCAATTCGGAAGCGAGTTCCGCGTAAAATTTCTGTTTTTCTTCCTTCGGTAAGGATCTCCAATCAGTTCTGCTCATTTCTTTGTTTCTTTGCGGCAGTCAAAAACAATATAGATGCTTAGTAAAATCATACGTTTAGGTCTTACCGCGGCCATTTTTGGGCTTTCAATTTATGAATTTGTTGACGGAGAAATTGGCAATGGGATTGCGTTAATCTTTCCTGCAGCTATCGTACTATTCACCTACTTCAGAAATGAGCGCATTCTTTTGTCGTTGTATCACATGAGAAAAAGCGATACTGCGAAGGCAGAAAAAGTCTTACTTGGCATTAAAAATCCTGAGAAGTCACTCATCAAAGGCCAGCTTGCCTACTACTATTTGCTGCTCGGTATGATTGAGAGTCAGCGCAAGGTGGGTAAGGCAGAAACACTGCTTAAGCGCGCTCTAAATACGGGATTGCGTATGGACCAAGACAAGGCACTTGCAAAACTCAACTTAGCAGGGATTGCACTTACCAAACGTAGAAAGCGTGAGGCGCAAATATTGTTGACAGAGGTGAAGAAATTGGACACTAAAGGGGTACTTGCAGAGCAGACCAAGTACATCAAACAGCAAATGAAGCGCATCTAATTTTAACGCCGATCTAGTGAACTCTCCGGTGTTGTAGCGTGTTGTTTGTCCATAAAGCAAACCGCAATGCACACTATTGAAAGCGTTCAAAAGGTTCCCATTTCGCTCGAAGAAGCTTGGGAGTTTTTTCAAAATCCTGCCAATCTAGCGACGATTACCCCAGATTATATGGGGTTCAATATTCTATCGGAGGTTCCTCCGAAAATGTATCCTGGTCTTTTCATTCATTACAAGGTGACGCCACTGTTGGGCATTCCAATGAATTGGACCACGGAGATTACTCATGTTGATGCGCCCCACTATTTCGTGGATGAACAACGTGTGGGTCCTTATGCTATTTGGCACCACGAGCACCATTTTAAGGCGATTGACGGCGGAGTTGAAATGCTCGATCGTGTGAACTATAAAGTGCCTCTAGGCATTTTGGGTAAGATTGCGCATCCGATTGTTGTGAAGTCGAAATTGGACGAGATTTTCAGCTACCGCAACCAAAAGGTCGAAGAGATATTCGGCGCATGGAAGGAGTAATTCTTGCCATCGATTTTGGCAGCAAAACTTCTGGATTTACTGCAGCTGCTTGGCTTGACCTCGAAGGTACCGTTCACCTAGAACAGGCGAAAAAAGGCGCTAATGCCGATCAGTGGCTGAGAGATCTTACCGCTCGAGTGCAGCCCAGACTGGTCGCTATAGACGCTCCGCTGAGCTTGCCTGGCGTGTATTTCGGAACGCCTAAGTGTTCGAGTTTCCACTACCGCCATTGCGATCAGAAGGTCAGTGCGATGAGTCCCTTGTTTTTGGGCGGCCTTACGGCTCGAGCGATGGAGTTTAAGAGCTGGATTCTAGCGGAGCTGGGTGCCGATGTGATTGAAGTGTATCCGAAGCTTATTGCTCAGGAGATTGCGCTGGACAAGCGGTATAAGAAAGAGGCTTCGTATTTGAAGGAGGCGCTTGCACAGCTTGTGGACCTGTTGCCCGGTCGTGTTTCGCCGGATGAAGTGGACAATTGGCACCGGTTTGATGCGCTTTTGGCGCTACGAGCGGCAAGTAAATATGCTGCGGGAGCGGCGGAAAAAATTGGTTTAGAAACCGAAGGAATCATTTATTTTTGACACATGGCAGAGAAAAAACGCACGTTTAACCCGATCGATCCAGATAAAATTGCTGAAAACGCGAACGTCTTGCCCTATGGCTCGAGCGTGAGCGCCCCTGCGTTTGCTGCAGTCGACACCCTGAAGAATAAGTCTTTGGATGTCAATGCGATGGAGATGCAAACGGACATGCAGCTGGATCAGATAAAGGCGCAGATTGAATTGCTTGCGGAACAGGCGAAGAAGATTCAACAACGCAAGGAATTGAGCGAACACATCTACCATGCGGATATGGGTTTTAAACCCGAGATCAACCACACTTATTTTCTGTACCAAAAGGAAGAAGGCGGAACTGTACTGAGTATGATCGCACCGAGCGAGTGGCGAAAATGCCCGTATGAATTCTTGCACAAAGTGCTTTTGCTTGCAGACCACACTTGGGATATCGTAGAATAATGTTAGACTACCTCGAACACTTTGAGGGGAAGGACGCTCCTACCCTCATGCTCTTGCACGGCTTCGGCTCCAATAAAGAAGATCTGTTCGGTTTGCAGCCGTACTTCAAAGGATTCAACTTGGTTTGTTTTCAGGCTCCAAATGACTTGGGACAGGGCGGCTTTGCCTGGTACGACATTCAGTGGAACGGTGGGGATAAAATCATCGACCCGAGCGAGGTAGCTCGTGTAGAGAAAGCGGTGGCTGCGGATTTTGATACTTGGCGCGAGGAGCGCGGTTGTAACGGAAAAGTGTTCATCGGTGGGTTTTCACAAGGAGGAATTCTCGCCATGTCGCTCTACAAAAGCGGCGTTGCAGCAGACGGATATGTTCTCATGAGTGGGTATATGCTTCCTCAGTGGGCAGAAGAGAATTGGTCAAAGAGTATTCCTGTGTTACAGACGCATGGTATGGCGGACCCTGTTATCCCCTATGAATGGGCCGAGGCCAGTGCGCAACGACTGGCTGCTAATCCAAATTACATTTTCGAAAGCTACCAGATGGGGCATCATCTAAATGGCCCTTGTATGGATTGTATCCAACAGTTTTTAACGGAGCTGAAGTAAGGTCTGCGCAATACGAACGGCTGCATCTCCGTTGCCGTAACCGTCAAAGCTGTAGTCGTTGCTGTGAGCTAAAGCGGATGCAATAGTCGCGGGTAAGTCTGAATCTAACGAAGTGAATAATCGGTTCACACCGATCTCTACCAGCTCTACCCATTCGGTTTCATTTCTTAACGTCACGCATGGTTTTTTAGAGAAGAACGCTTCTTTCTGTAAACCACCGCTATCGGTCACTACGAGCGTTGCCTGCTTTAACGCATACAGCATTTGCAAATAGCTCGCTGGTGGGGCTAATGCCACTTCTAAGGTTAAGCCATTCTGCTCTAATCGTGCCTTAGTCGAAGGATGCAGCGGCATCCAAACCGGCATGACCTCCTTGTGAACCCGGTTCAATTCTTCGGTGAGCTGCTTTAGTCGCTCTGGGTTGGAAACATTTTCAAAACGGTGCATCGTGGCGAGTGCGTACGGCTTTTCAAAGAACGATCGCTCCCCCATTTCCTCATGATACGCCGCACTGGGTAGAAACGTTTGCAAGGCATCGTACATGACATCTCCGACTTGCTCGATCTGTACCTCAAAGCTGCCAAATCCTTCCTTAAGTAGGGTCTGTGTCGCATTTTCATTCGGAGTGAACAATACTTTCGACATACGGTCGGTCAGGATGCGGTTCATCTCCTCGGGCATGTTCAGGTTGTAGGAACGCAGTCCAGCCTCTACATGAACTACGGGAATCTCTAATTTTGTAGCCGCTAATGCACCTGCTAACGTAGAGTTGGTATCGCCATACACTAGGACTGCATCAGGAGCAATCTCTCGAAGTATGGGTGCCAATTCTGCCAACATTTTCGCCACCATTTCAGCATGTTCCATGTTGCCACAATCCAGCTGTGCAACAGGTTTTGGGAGCTGCATTTCTTCGAAAAAAACAGCACTCATACGCACATCATAATGCTGACCCGTATGCACTGTAAACTCTTTTATTCCAGCATTTTGAAGCGCTTTACTTACAGGAGCACTTTTAATGAATTGAGGGCGAGCGCCTATGATGGTTACTACTTTCATTCTGCTGAAGTTATCAGAGTTACGGAGTCCTCAGAGCACTGGTACCGCTCTCCTGTTTTCTCGCATACGGCCCTACCTGTATCGTCAAAAGACAAGCGCAAACCGTGGCGACTTACCCAACCTATTCTGCGGGCGGGAACACCTACCATCATCGCGAAAGCAGGTACGTCCGCTGTCACTACTGCGCCAGCGCCGATGAATGCATATGCACCTATGTTGTGTCCACAAACGATGGTTGCATTTGCACCAATGCTCGCTCCTTTTGCTACGTGCGTTTTAGCGTAGGACTTTTGCTCGAAAAAACTCCGTGGCGCTTGGACATTAGTGAAGACCATCGAAGGTCCTAGAAAAACATCGTCTTCAAGCGTTACGCCGCTATAGACGCTGACATTGTTCTGAATTTTAACTCCGTTTCCGATGCGTACATCGTCCGCAACAAATACGTTCTGACCCAGATTGCAATGCGCTCCAAGCACGGCACCGGGCATGAGGTGTGAAAAATGCCAGATTTTCGTTCCCTCGCCTATGCTAGCGCCAGGATCAATCACTGCAGTGTCGTGTGCGAAATAACTCATAGAGAAGAGAAATAAGAAGCGATAGTAGAAGTTATGTACTCCATCTGAGCGTCGTTTAGGAGCTCATCGATGGGCAGGGAAAGTACGGAATTGGCCAAAGCTTCACTTACGGGAACCTCAGCGTTCGGATCAAACGCTGCGTAAGCCTGTTGCTTATTTAAGGGAATGGGATAATAGACCATGGTGGCAATGCCTGCACGCTGAAGAAATGCTCGAAGCGGATCTCTATGTGCAGCGGGCACTTTTATGGTGTACTGGTGGTACGCATGAGACGTATGGTGCGGAGTTACGGGGGCTTCGACCTCAGCGATAGCGCTGAACGCTTGATCGTATGTCTTTGCTAGCGCTGATTTTCTGGCCACACTTCGCTCGAAATAACCCAATTTTACATTCAAGGCTGCCGCTTGTAACGGATCCAATCTGCTGTTGACCCCAAGAATATCGTGGGTGTATTTTTTACTCTGGCCGTGCTTTGCAATACTTCGTGCCCTGGCTAATAAGCTCTTATCCGGTGAGCACAACGCCCCACCGTCTCCAAGAGCTCCTAAGCTTTTGGTTGGGAAAAAACTGAAGGTCCCAATAGTGCCCACTGTTCCTGCATATTTTCCAGCGTATTTGCCGGCAAGGAATGTGGCACCAAAAGCCTGAGCAGTATCCTCTACAATGGGCAATCCGGGGATGGCCAATTCCAAAGATTCAATATCTGCGCACTGACCGTACAAGTGCACGGCAATCACCGCTTTCGTGTTCGAAGTGCGTTTTTTGGCGGCTGAAGAAGGATCGATACAAAAGGTATCTGGCAGTACATCGCACCAAACGGCGCGTGCACCCAGTACTCCAATCACCTCAGCGCTAGAAGCATAGGTAAACGCAGGAACAATCACTTCATCCCCTGGGCCTATTCCAAGTGCCATTAATGCGATCTGAAGCGCATCTGTACCGTTTCCTACACCTGCGATGGGCGCAGCGAGAAAATCGCTACACGACTGCTCAAAGGATGCGACCGCGGGGCCTCCGATATACTGTCCGCTATGGATCACCTGCAATACGGCGTCATCGAGTTCACGCTGGTATTCCGCGTGAATTCTAGGCAGGTCAATCATTGGTATAGGTTTCACTGTAGCGCTCTAAAATTTACTTGTTGCAAATTAAGGCGAAACTGCGGGGTAAAAAAAGACCGCTCCCAGGCGATTGCCTAAAAGCGGTCCAGTTGCGATACAGCCGGGTGTTCCTAGCGCTGCGGTTCCGACAAAATCATCTGCTAAGTTTACCCGCGCTGTATTGCCATGCGCGTATTATGGGGTTACGATCCAACGCTCGGTCATGGTGTACGAGTTGGTCGTTAAACGAACGATGAAGGTTCCCGCAGATTCCGGCACGGTGAAATGGACTTGGTAATCTCCAGGTTGGAGCTCTTGCTGGAATAGGATCTGACCGTTCATATTGGCGACTTGCAGTGTTCCCGGTTCCGATAGCGCCTCAAAGCGTGCCGTTCCGATCGGAGAATTGGATGGATTCGGGAATACCGAGAACGCTTGCTCCTGGTTCAGGTCGGCCCCTTCTGGTTGCATTTTGGCCGTTCCGCTACTAGGACAAACCAATGAACTTGGGCTGCCGTTGTTGGTCTTCACCATGTAGACGCGGTCCCTGCCCGTGTAAATTTGGGTGCTCTGGTTGGCGGAGAAGCTGTTAAAATTGGCCAAGAAATAGAAGTAGGAACCGTTGTACGCCACGTTCGCATACGGACTGAGGCTTGCCTTGATGTCGGTGAGACTGTTTCCTGAGAAGACGTTGTGGCCGTTGTTCAGGTGAAGATGATCCAGGCTTGTCGCTTCAATGCCGATGACATTACTGGTAAATGTACATCCGGCGTTATTTGCCAAGTTGATACCCGCTCCTGAGATCAGTATTCCGGAAGCGTTGTTTTCGAATCGGCTGCATTCCAAGCGCAAGTCCACTCCTGTGCTTAAAAGACCTTGGGTAGTATTCATAGAGAACACGGTGCGTTCCACAAATCCCGTTCCTTTTTGGGATTGCAGCTCTAGGCCACTTTCACAGGAGGTGAAGGCACAATTTTGAACTCGCGTGCCTGAGCCTTGTATGATGGCTCCCGTGGTGCAGGAGCTAAACTCATTTCGATCAAAGAGCACAGGCGGCGTTTTAGCTTGGTAGCCGACTTCTGCGTTATAGAAATAGGAACGTTCTATCGAGGTCTGTTGCGTCTTCGAGGTTAGCGATGGTGCGCCTCCGGAGAATACACATGAATCTAGGGCTGCTTGGCCTACAGCGATTAATCCTGGCCATTGTTTACTGCCTTGCATCGTAAAGGAACTGCGAACCGCTTCTAATGGCGGGTTGCAACGAAGCGTGGCATTGTTGGCGTAAATCACCTTGGCATCTACCAGTTGGAGTTTTTGGAGAGTAAACGGAAGAGCGACCCCGCTCGTTAGGGCTAAGGTGGCCGATTTCAGTGCGATCAGTCCGCCTTGTGGCGCGCGGAAGCTGTTGCCTTCTTCGAGACGTAGCGTTCCGGCGCCTTGCGGACGGAAAGTAGCACCGCCGACGATTTGGAATTGGCCACGGGAAGTGATGGTGGCCTCATCCCAAAATACAGCCGATCCAGGTTCGAAGATGAGTTGTGCGTCTTTTTCAACGATGAGTTGAGCACGTGGATTTAGGCGTAGCGTAGCACCCTTGGAGATGCGTAAGGTAGAGCCGCTGCGTACACGAAGTAGGGCAATTCCTTGATCTCC
>CATITW010000296.1 GCA_949547975.1 Cryomorphaceae bacterium
GATAGCTCGGGCTTTGCAGCGCAGGTGGATTTTGCAAAGCGGAATTGGGGCTATCGATTAGCGCGTGATTTCACGAAAGTGCGCATGCATCTCGAAGGCGCAGCGCCGGTGGAAGTAGGCGTCTATGTAGCGGATACGCTGTACAGTACTCGTGTGTTTCCTTCAGGGGAATGGACCCTTGGGGTAGATGTGCCTGCGGTGAAGGCTTTTTCCATGCGCCTAAGCAGCGTGGCACCTGCTCGGATTTTCGGAATCAGCTTTGAGAGCCCATCGGGGGTTGCTGTCGATAATGTTGCCATGCGTGGTGCATCGGGAATGATGTTCACTAAGATCGATCCACTGCAGCTTCAAGAGGCCTTGCAACGCGAAGCATATAAGCTCATTATCATGCAGTTTGGAGGGAATGCCGTGCCGTATTTGCGTGACCAGGCGCACGCGAAACGTTTTGCACGAGCGGCAGGGCGTCAGGCGGGTTTTGTGCAACGGTTGTATCCAGATGCAGCAATGCTCTACATCGGTCCTTCAGATATGGCCTATAAAGAAGGGTTGAACATGCAAAGCTATCCGCTGATCAAAGACTTGAAATCTGCCATGCGTGAGGAAATGCTTTCTCGCGGGGTAGGGTATTGGGATTTGTACGATGTGATGGGCGGCGAAGGCTCCATGGTCGAGTGGGTGGAACAAGATCCTGCACTGGCCGTGAAAGACTACATCCATTTTACGCCGAAGGGGGCTTCCTGGGTAGGAAAGCGATTAGCTGCTGCACTGGAGGAACTACAAAAAGAGTACGAGATGCTGCAAGAGGCGGATCGGGCGAAAGCAGAATTGGCCAAAAAGAAAGCGGCGGAGCAAGCGGCATTTACGCAAGCGACGGGCGCAATAAAAGACACCACACATGAATAGAATACTCGCGATTTTTAGTGCAATACTGCTCAGTAGCGCCCTGATGGGACAGGATGAGATGGGGACGATTGCCTTGAAATATCCGTTTTTAGATACGAGCAAAAATCACTTGGAATTTTACGGGGAGCGCGCGGGTATGGACCGGTTGTACGAGAAGCTTGACCGTGTCATCTTCGAGGGGCAGGGCAAGGTGAACATCGTGCATGTCGGCGGTTCGCACGTGCAAGGCGGAACCTTGTCGCATACTTTGCGCATGCACATGGGACAGCTCGCACCGGAGTTAGGCGTGGAGCGTGGATTCTTATTTCCGCACCGTCTTGCCAATACGAACATGCCTCGAAACATTTATGTGAAAAAGATCGGAACCTGGGAAGGGTGCCGCAATAGCATCCCTCGCAACCAGTGTCCATGGGGAGTTAGTGGCATCGATGCGATCACACGTGATCCAGAGGCGGCTTTTATTTTGCAAAGTTTTGCAGATGGATCGAAGACGTATGGCTTTACCGAATTGCGCATTTTTGAGCACATGAGCACAAACACCATGTCTCCAGTGGTTCATCCTACACCCGACTCGAGCGCTTTGGATGAAAAGGCAGGAGTGCGTCGCTATTTTTACGCGGAGTCCCAAGATTCTGTATATGTCACCTTTGACCAGGGGAGTGGTGCGCCGCTCTATACCTTACAGGGGATTCAAATGGTGCGTGATGAGCCCGGAGTAGTCTATCATGCGCTAGGAGTGAATGGTGCTTCTACCAAGAGCTTTTTACGCAGTGAAAATTTCATCGAGCAGGCGGCGTATTTGGCACCGGATCTCGTGATTTTTGGTTTGGGGATTAACGATGCGTACAAGCCCGATAGTGATTGGCATCCGGAAGAATACAAGATGCGCTACGACACTTTGGTTCAATGGTTTAGGACGGTTAACCCGGAGTGTGAGTTCATCTTTATGACAAACAATGATAGCTATTACAAACGCCGTGTACCTAACGAGCATGCGCTGGATGTGGTACGTGAGATGAAACGATTAAGCCGCGAGCACAATACAGGTTTTTGGGACCTGTTTGGAGTGATGGGCGGATTGAATTCTATCGCACTTTGGGAAGAGAACGGATTGGCAAAGTCGGACAAGATTCACTTCACACGCAAAGGATATACCTTGAATTCTGATTTGCTCTTCTGGGCGTTTTGGGAGGATTATGAAAAGCACCTGAAAAAGCTGGCGGACTGATGGATTGGAGTGTTGTACAGGGTTGGTTGACCTATAGCGAGAATTCCCCGTTGCTGTTTACGCAGCTCTATTTCTGGGTCTTCTTTGCGCTGGTGATGGGCGGCTACAGTCTTGTATACAAGCACACCGCGCGCCGCAATGTGTTCCTGTTTTTGGTGTCCTTGTTCTTTTATTACAAGACC
>CATITW010000297.1 GCA_949547975.1 Cryomorphaceae bacterium
GCGCCGAAGTCACGGATCGATGCCGTGATCGAGCAAACGGTTTTAGGCCGTGAGCAGCACAAGAAGGTGGGTGCTTTGTCGAAAGGGTACCGCCAGCGTGTGGGACTTGCGGCAGCGCTTATTCCAGATCCGCAGTTGCTTATCTTGGACGAGCCGACCACGGGTTTGGATCCGGCGCAACTTGCAGAGATTCGTGCGTTGCTTAAGACAATCAGTACAGATAAAACCGTGCTGTTCTCTACGCACATCATGCAAGAGGTGGTGGAGCTTTGTGAGCAGTGTTACTTTTTAAATAAAGGGGTGCTCGAAAAGGAATTGGCCAGAGAAGAGATCGGTAAAGGGAGCGTCTATTTGGAAAATATTTTCGCTGCCTTTGAGAATTGACGTGCGGGAATAGCGCTTGAGGTCAAATCTTCGATGATCGCTTCGTCTTTCGCGAACGCCGGGAAGTATTTGTACACCCAGCCTTTTTCCATGAATGCGTTGTAGTTGTTCGTGGCATTTTCAAAGACCATCACGATCGTACCCTTGCCATCAGCGGTTTTCACCAAGACGTCGTAGCCCAGCGTGGTGATCAGACCTATCGTAAAGTAAATACCCAGCCCCTTTCCACTGCGAGGTCCGTTTGTAATGACGGGGTTTCCGTACAGCTTCAGACGTTCTAGGCTCATGCCTGGACCACGGTCTGCAACGATGGTAAAGAGTTTGTCGTCTTTAATTTTCAGGAACACCGAAGGCTTTTCGTTTTCCGACCATTTGATGGCGTTGTCGATAAAGTTTTGGAGTCCAAACAGCATCGGGGTATAGTTCTCTACGTTGTGACGCGGCTCCACACCGTTTTGCGTTAGAAATACCTTTTGTCCATAGAGGTTGTTCAGCGTGTCGAGCAGCTCCTTCACAGGTTTGCTGACGTTCGCTTGGCTGATCACGTCGCGATTATTAAGTGTGGTCTCTACGATGTTTACCAAATGTTGAACGCTCTCCGACAAGTCTTCGATCAGTGAGCTATTTTCCGGAGTTGAACGCATTTTTTCAATCTCCAATTTTGTGTAGATGTGCGAAAGTGGCGTTCGGATGTTGTGGCTAATGATGCTGATCAGATCGTTTTGGAATTGGACCCTAGAATTCAGTTTGGCTCCCTCTTTAGAGGTACTTTTAAGCAGCTTTATGTTGCTCAAGATGTGAATTAGAATCACCTCAATCGTAGCAATAAATACAAAGACGTGTGCATGTTTGGTCGCTTCGAATTCTTCGGCGTTGATCATGTCCTTGCGAACCAGCATGATGAGTGCACACACTACAAATGTTACAAAGCCCACGGTATAAATTTGATCGTAGGTCTTTCTTTTGCGCCAATTTTTAAAGCGAACCACAGCCGTTGCAGTCAATACCAGATTCGCCGAATGCATGATCAATAGCGGGTGTTTGTAGGCATGGCTCATGGCGTGAACTAGCAGCAAACCAAACGCCGTATACAAGGCGATGGTCCATGTTTTCCCAAACCAATGATCTCTCGCGTTAACGAAAGTCAGTACCGCCAAATACCCTAAAACACCACTAATGGCATAGGCTAGATAGATTTCAACCCTGTCTAATGGTGTGTAGAGGAAGGTGGCTGCCAAAAGCAATTGGGCACTAAGTGCCGCAAATACAAGTCCCAAAAAGTTTTTATCGCTCATTTGCATTCGCTAAAGCTAGTGTAGAAAGGTATTGCAGAACGATTTGCGTACTACAAATAGGTATAAAGCGTACACATATATGGTACATTCTCACCCATTTCTCATTTTTAGAATTACTAAGACTTAACGCCTGTCCCATTTTATTTCCCTGTTCTTTCGCTCCTACGGCCTTGGCAGTCAGCGCTTCCAAACCGGCCGTATGTCTTCTTCCGAAATCATTCTAGAGATACCTTGTCAGTTCCTAAAACCGATGTATATTTGCCATCCACAATCGCGGAGTGGAGCAGTTGGTAGCTCGTCGGGCTCATAACCCGAAGGTCGTAGGTTCGAGTCCTGCCTCCGCTACAAAGAAAGCCTCTTGAGAAATCAAGAGGCTTTTTTTATGCGTCGAAGAACCGGCGTTGTGTAAGTGGAGATTTGATTAATTCACCACAAACTCTTTGACTCGGGCTGGAGTTGTTGCTCCGTTAACGAAGAATTCGACCTTGAACGTACCGCGTTCGAAGTAGATGTCTAGATCCGAAAGTGGACCGGTCTGGGTAAATTCTTGAACGCGCGCAGTAGTTTGGTATTGCCCCACAGACCAGCCGTAGTTGTTGCCTGCGGAGTAGTACCAGCACGCGAAGCACGCGCCAAAAGTTCTTGAGATGCGCACCTTGAGGGTGACGCAGTCGTTAGGTAGCTCAGCGGCAAGGCTGTAGTGGGTGAGGTAGGTATAGACCGAATCTTGTGTGTTGAGAATGTTCTTTCCGAAATTTCCTTGTTCGGGGAAAGAGACGATGAGCTTGTTGCCTACGTGGGCGCTTTTGGAGATGTAGTTGGTGATGTGCTTTCCGAAATTGGGCACAGAAATAGGAATGCCCATCTGGTCATAACGATTGATCAAGTTTTGACGGATGATGTTCGTGTCGATGGCTTTCGCGTGGGACATTAATGCGCTCCCGATGCTTGCGCTATTAAGGACTCCGTCGGTTCTCATGTCCGTGATGATGTTGGCCATGAGGTCGGAAAATTCGCTTTCGGAGCGGTAGCCTTGCAAGATGGAGGTGATGGCGATCAGTACAGCGTCGGCTTCTGAGGATGCGCTCAGATCGAGGTATTCTGCCTTTGGGACGATCACTGTGGTGTCTATTTCGAATACGGTTAGAATCTCTTTGAGCGCAGTCGTCTTTGCAATGTTGAAGGGAACGCCTTGCTGGGTAAGGAATTCCACACGTGCTTTTTCGAGGTGGGTCAAGGTGTTGATGTTGACTTTTCCTGGGACGCGAAGATCGACGATGCCATTCAGCGTGATTTGTGCATCGGAAGGTTTACCACAAACTTCATTAAAGTAGAAACCGTCCACGCGAAGGGTCGCGTAGGGGGAGGGTAGGGAGATGCCGTTGAACGAGTAGCTTCCTGTGTTGTCTAAAATCTGTGTATTGAAGGAAGCCCCGGTGGCATTTAAGAGGGTGTCGAGCGCTGCGAGCTGGACAGATGACCCGTTCAAGAAGGGGCCCTTTTGAGCCTTTCCTTCGAGGTTGATGATCTGGCAGGGAGGGCAGGAGCCGCCACAATCGACGCCTGTTTCATCGCCGTTTTGAATGCCATCGCCGCAGGTGAGTCCGTTGTTTTGGGGCTCACATCCGCTGAGGCTTAAAAAAAGAGCCGCTGATACCGAAAAGAAAAAGAGTCGCTTTAGCATCTTAAAATCCATTTTGGGATTAACGTGATTTTAGATGGAATTGTTTTGAGCCTCAGTATTGTGGGTCAACGGCTCTGGGCCATTTTAAGAAGGTCAAAGTTGTACCTTTGTGACAGCTTTTACCTTGACCCCAGCACGATTTGACTACTGTCCCACAGCGCGCTTTGCAGCGTACACTTCATTATTTTGATTTTTTTGATCATGCCCTGTCTTTGGAGGAGCTGCATCGCTTTTTGTCGGTGCCGTCTTCGGTGGAGGCAGTTCGTGATTCGGTAGCGCACGCGGTAACAGCGGGAGTGGTGGTTTTCGGGAACGGGTACTACGGTTTGCGCGCTGAAACTGTTGCGCTCCGGGCGCGGCACGAGGGCTTGAATGCTCGAAAAATGCGTTCTGCTCGCAGGATGTCTCGGCTGATCCGTGTGTTTCCTTTTGTACGCGGTGTCTATTTAAGCGGCTCCTTGTCCAAGCAGGGGGTGCATTCTGCAGAGGACGATTTGGATTTTTTCATCTTGACTGCGCCAGGCAGGGTGTGGACCGCGAAGTTGCTGCTTATTGCATTCAAGAAGGTGTTCTTGCTGGATTCCGAGAAGTATTTTTGCATCAACCTCTTGATGGATGAAACCAAGCTGGAGGTTGCCAAGCAGAACCTGTATACTGCTACGGAGGTGGTCACGCTCGTTACGTTGCGTGGCAGCGCGGGAAGGGACCGATTCCTTGCTGCGAACGGGTGGGTACAGACCTATTTTCCAAACGTGGTGCTTCCCGAATATCCCGAATATCCTGGGGCGCCGGAGCGTAAAAATGGACTTTTGGAAGGGGCGCTTAACGTGTTTTTTGGCGAGCGTTTGGAAGCCTGGGCACAGCACAAGTTTACAGCGCACATGCAGGCGCACACCGACGAGCGCGAGGGATATTTTGAGGCAGAA
>CATITW010000298.1 GCA_949547975.1 Cryomorphaceae bacterium
GTTTTGGTGCATTCGCTCACGAACATGTGCTTGGCGTCGCTGCTCGCGGTCCATGCGTTGTTTTGGCCGTCCAAAGTCAATGAGTTGCGCATGGCGACACTGACTTCGAAGCCGGTTTTTTTCGTTTTGGCGTGTACGTAGCTGGTGCCATTGAATTGGCCACCGGAAACGGCGTCCCAAAACTTCTCGTCGTAGTTGCTGTCTTCGTTTTTAACGTCGAAATCCAAATGTGGACACAGGGTAATATCGCCGCTAAAGTTGAGTGGGGTCACAGCATAAGAGATGGCACCGATCTCATCGCGAACGATGCTGACAAAGCGCTCTGCGCGTACACGGATTCGCTTGCCTGAGGCTAAGGTGACTTCCATGGTACGGAGCAATACGCCGCGTTGCATGTCGAGCTCGCGGTAGAATTGGTCCACGGAAGAGGCCGTGTTAAGGTCTACAACTTCGCCGTCAATCGTCACGGTAATTCCGACCCAATCGCACGAGTTCAATACCTTTGCGAAGTACTCCGGATAGCCGTTTTTCCACCAACCGACGCGCGTTTTGTCTGGGTAGTACACCCCTGCGATGTAAGATCCTTGTAGGCTTTCCCCGGTGTAGGTTTCTTCAAAATTTGCGCGCTGTCCCATACGACCGTTACCGATCGAAAATAGACTTTCACTTTTCGGGTGATTTTCAGCGTTCCAGCCGCGCTCTATGATTTTCCAAGGATCTACCTCGGTGTACTTGTTAAACATGGCAGTTCGAGTGTAATGCGTGTTTTGGTTCTAAAATCTGTCTTGCAGTGCCTGGGGTGTCGTTTCACCGAGTGCCTCAAAATGCACATCTGCGTGAAGTACCTCAGGACTGCCGATGCCTACGCAGGGCATGCCTCCAGATTTTGCCGCTTGCACTCCAGCGATGGAGTCTTCAAACACGATACATTCTTCCGGAGCCAAGCCTAAGCTTTCAGCACCTTTCAAAAATACCTCGGGATGCGGCTTGCCGTTTACCACATTGTTCCCATCAATTATCGCGGAGAAGAGTGGCGTTAGGCCCAATTTCTCCAAGATCATCGGTGCATTTTTCGACGCACTGCCCAGCGCAATTTTAATGCCTTGCTTGTGTGCGGTTTGAATGAACTCGAGGGCACCTGGCAAGGCGTCTTTCGGCCCTAGCGACTGTACAAGTTCTAGGTACCAGTCGTTTTTAACTTCCATAAGCTCCTGAAATTCAGCGTCGCTTACTTCTGCTCCTGTCCACTCAATAATTTTCTTCAAAGAATCTACACGACTCACGCCTTTGAGCTCTTCGTTCTGCTCGTGCGTGAAATCGCCACCGAGCTTTTGGGCGAGTTTACGCCACGCTTGAAAATGAAAAACGGCGGTATCTACGATAACGCCGTCTAAATCAAAAAGAAATCCTTTAATCATCTTAGTTTTGATAAGCCTCTAAAATCTTGAGGTATTCTAAATGGTATTTTATTAGTCCGTCCACAGGCTTGCGCATGATTTGTCCTAATCTCATGTTGCGCTCTTCGAGCACCTCTTTGAGAATGTCTTGGAAAATCGCTCCGACACTACCGACAAAATGCACAGGCACTTCGTGGCAATTTTCGAAACACGCGATGTGGATGTCTGCAAACTTCGCAAAACCTTCGCGAACGATGCCCTTCACGTAGTCATTTTCCATGTGCTTTCCAGCAAATCGGCTAAAAGATGCGAGGTAGACGTTCGCATAGGGTTTGTTGTACACACTAGTGATGATCTCGTCCTTATCGAGCTGGTAGGTTGCAAAGAAATCTTCCGCCATTTCGGTCGGTAGCTTCTTGTACAGGAAATCGGACACGAGGCGCTTGCCGATAAAACTGGCACTTCCTTCGTCGCCTAAAACGTACGCTAAGGCCGGTACTTCCTCACTCACATCATGACCGTCGAAGTAACAGCTGTTTGAGCCTGTTCCTAGGATACAGGTGATGGCCGGCTCTCCAGTATAGGTCGAATATGCGCTGGCCACAAGGTCGTGATCCACAGACACATTTGCGTTGGGTAGCACCAATTTCAGCCCGTCCTTCACCGTGTCTTTCAACGTCTCACTCGATGCGCCCGCTCCATAGAAGTATACGAACTCTACTTGGTTACGGATTTCAGAAATTACCTGGTTTCCACTCAACTCCTCTTGGATAAAAGAAGCTGAATGAAAATAAGGGTTGAAACCCATGGTAGAAAAGCGCTTGTACTCCGCGCCGTCAGAACGCAAAACAACCCAGTCGCATTTCGTGGAACCGCTTTCAGCAATAAGTATCATAGCAGTATGGTATAAACCACAAGTGGAGCACAGGGCCCCACTCGTGGTGATCTATTAATTCAGATTAAGCTAAACGCTCAACGAGGTTCGCCAAACGTGCAGAGTATCCTGCTTCGTTATCGTACCAACCTAAAACTTTCACTAAGTTTCCTTTCGCAGAAGTAACACCAGCATCGAAAATACAGCTGTGCTTGTCACCTACGATGTCAGAGCTTACGATCGGATCTTCCGTGTACATAAGGATGCCTTTCAACGGACCTTCTGCAGCTTCTTTCATTGCAGCGTTGATTTCCTCCGCAGTCACTTCACGCTTCAACTGTACAGCAAGATCTGTAGCGGAACCCGTGATGGTAGGAACGCGCATTGCGTATCCATCCAGTTTCCCTTTCAACTGTGGCAATACCAAAGCAACCGCTTTTGCAGCACCAGTAGAGGTAGGAATCATGTTCACTGCAGCTGCACGAGCACGACGCTTGTCGCTGTGTGGAGCATCTTGCAAACGCTGGTCAGAAGTGTAGGCGTGAATCGTACACATGAAACCACTTTCGATACCGAACTTCTCGTCCAATACTTTTGCCATAGGAGACAAACAGTTGGTCGTACAAGAAGCGTTGCTCACCATCGTGTCCGCATCTGTAAGTTGCTCGTCGTTCACACCCAAAACAATCGTTTTGATGTCGCCTGATGCAGGAGCACTAAGCGCTACTTTCTTTGCACCCGCTTTGATGTGCTTACCCATTCCTTCTGCATCGCGGAAGAAACCTGTAGACTCGATCACAACCTCAACACCGATCTCGCCCCATGGAAGGGTTTCAGGATCGCGCTGTGCGTAAACAGTAATCTCTTTACCGTTCACGATCAAGCTGTTCTCTGTGTGGGAAACCGTTCCGTCAAAACGTCCGTGTGCACTGTCATACTTTAGCAAGTGTGCTAGCATGTCCGTTGCAGTCAAGTCATTGATCGCTACGATTTCTACTTTGTCGCTTTTGATAAGGTTGCGGAAAGTCAAACGACCGATACGTCCAAATCCATTAATGGCAATTTTTGTGCTCATACTATGTTTGTGTTGTTGTTATGATGCTAAAATTCTAGCTATGGTTAACATTTCTTCGTCAAGCTCGGTGGTCTTTGAAATAGCTTCTGATAGAGGTGTATAAAGGACCTTCTGATCGATCATTCCGGTCATCACTTTCTCTTTGCCCTCCATCAAACCTTTCACTGCATAGAAGCCCAAAACAGAGGCTAAAACACGGTCGTTGGTCGATGGTGAACCACCGCGCTGGGTGTGTCCTAAAGTGGTGACCTTCACATCAATAGAAGGGAATTCTTTCTTTACTGCTTGCGAAATATCAAAAATATCACCGAGGTGGTTTCCCTCTGCAACCATGATGATGTTCGAAGTCTTTTTGTTCGCTTGTGCTTTTTTCAGATCGTCGAAAAGCTCCGCGTAGGTGCCTTTGCGCTCCGGCAAAATGATGCTCAGCGCTCCCGTTGCCAAACCTGTGGAGGCAGCGATATAGCCAGTATCGCGTCCCATCACTTCTACCAAAAATAGGCGGTTGTGCGAAGAGGCCGTATCGCGAATCTTATCCACGCTTTGTATGACGGTATTGGTCGCGGTGTCATAACCGATCGTGAAATCTGTACCGAACAGATCATTGTCAATCGTACCCGGAACGCCGATCACTCGAATGCCGTGTTCCTCGGCCAATTTTAGTGCGCCCGTAAACGAGCCGTCTCCACCGATCACGACCAATGCGTCGATGTTTCTGCTCTTCAGATTAGCGGCAGCTTTTGCGCGGCCTTCTACCGTGCGAAATTCTTGACTGCGGGCACTTTTTAGAAATGTTCCTCCTTGCGCGAGAATGTTCTTTACATTCGCGGTAGTGAGTTCGATCAGGTCATTTTCGATCATGCCCTCGTACCCGCGGTACACGCCGAAGACCTTTTTTTTATGGTACAAGGCTGTTCTTGTAACCGCACGAATGGCGGCGTTCATCCCAGGCGCATCGCCACCTGAGGTTAATACAGCTATATTTTGAATCTCTACAGACATGGTGCAAAGGTAAGAAGTTAGTGTAAATAATACACTTATTAATTTTTTACGCTTTATCTTGAACAGCCACAAGTTTACCTAAAACGAACAGTACAATGCCACAACATTTGGATGTAAATCCGAACATCAGTGTCGATGCCGTGATCTTCGGTTTCGATGGAGAACGACTCAAAGTTTTGCTGATTGAAGAAAAGGACATCGGTCAAGGATTGCTTCGCAAGCGCCTTCCTGGGGATTTGATCCATCGTGGAGAGGGTTTGGACGATGCTGCGAACCGCGTGTTGTTTGAATTGGCTTCGTTGAAAGATGTGACGTTGAAGCAGTTTCATACGTTCGGAGATCCAGGCCGTACGAACCAGGCAAAAGACCGCAAGTGGTTGGAGTTGTACCGCACGAATCCTAAGGAGCGGGTGATTACGGTCGCCTATTATGCGCTCGTGAAAATGGCCGATTTTGTGCCCAATCCTGCGAGTTTTGCGGGCGAAGCTTTGTGGATGGATATTCAGGAGGTGCCGGAATTGGCTTTTGATCACAACGAGATTGTGGAAATCGCATTGTGGAAGCTTCAGCGCCATTTTGAATTGAACAAGAACGCCTATGAATTATTGCCGCCAAGATTCACACTGAACCAGCTGCAGCAGTTGCATGAGGCCATCACTCAAGAGGAGTTTGACAAGCGAAATTTCCGTAAAAAAGTCGTTCGCGAAAATGCCGTAGAGGCTACCGAAGAAAAACAGGAAGGTGTATTGCACAAACCTGCCCGTTTATACCGAATCAAGTCGTAGGCCCGCCTGTTCATTTACCATTCTTTGTGCGTCTTTCCCGGTTTTGAGATAAAATCGGGGCATAAAGTGCTAACTCGGGTAAGGAACGCACTTTCTTCCAAAAAGTGTATGAGTTACATTTGATGTGCTAACTCTTTAACACAGAAAGATGAAAATCAATGCACGTTTATTTGCATTCGTCCTCGCCCTGTTTGGAAGTACCTACCTAGGTGCTCAGAACCTTTCCGGGGTAGTGGTGGATGAATACAACGAACCCCTTCCTTCGGTAGCGATTACCGTAGAAAATGGCGGGGCGACGATGACCGATTATTCAGGTCAGTACCAGCTCACGCTAAATAAGGGCACCTACAAAGTCAGCTTCGCATTTATCGGTTACGAAACCCAGACGCGATCGATCACGGTCGACGGCAAAAAGGTCGTAAACGTCGTGATGAAGCCTTCAAAAACACAGCTCGACGAAGTAGTGGTTGTAGGTTATGGTGTTTCACGCAAGCGTGATTTGACCGGTTCAGTCGTTTCTTTAAAGACCAAAGAACTTACAGACATCCCGACGCCTTCTTTCGAGAACGCCATCCAAGGTAAAGCCGCAGGGGTACAGGTCATCACAGGTTCTGGTATTGCCGGTTCAGGTTCGATGGTACGTATTCGTGGTGTCGCTTCGATCTCAGCAGGTGGAGACCCGCTCTATGTTGTAGACGGCATTCCTATTACGCAAGATTACTTCTTGAACGGTAACCGCGGTGGTTTCAACACCAACCCGCTAGCTACCATTAACCCGAACGATATTGAGTCGGTGGACATTCTAAAAGATGCAGCGGCAACAGGGATCTACGGTTCACGTGGTTCTAATGGTGTTGTCTTGATCACAACAAAACGTGGGAAGAGCAAGAAACTCGCTTACAACTTTAGTTCGCGCGTAGGTTTCTCTAACCCTACTGCTCTTCCAAACATGATGAATAAGGACCAGTACCTTCAGATGTATGAAGAGGCTTGGGTCAATGACGGAAACGTAGGTGTTCCTGAACTTCCAGGGAACCGAATGAGCTGGGCCGAAGCGCAAGCTTTTGAAGGTACAGACTGGGTGCAGCAAACGATCCAGCAAGGCATCAAGCACGGTTACGATTTCTCCGCATCAAGAGGGTTCAAAGGCGGTAATTTCTACGCCGGTCTTTCCTACAATGACAACAACAGTTATTTGGTGGGTAACTCCTACGAGCGTCTTTCAGGACGTTTCAACGTGGACTTCAACATTACAGACAAATTCAAGCTGGGCGTAAGCACGTCACTTTCTCGCGGTATCAACAATCGCATTGACGCGGCATGGTCGGGTGGTTTTGGTGAGGCGATGTCTCGCGCGCTTCCGATCTACCCGGTACGTTATGCAGAGGACGAGTATGACGACGATGGAAACTTAGTGGCACAAGCAGGTGACTACTGGTTGAAGGGTGGTATCGGACTGAACCCGGTGGCACAACGTGAAATGAAAGATTGGACGGCGATCGAAGACCGTACCATCAACAACATTACCCTCGACTACAAGCTGAGCGACGCGTGGACGTTCCGCGGTCAAGGCGCTGTGGATTACATGAACTTCCAAGACCACATCTGGGAAAAGCCTGGTTACGATCCGACCTATAAGGATGCTGAAGGCAACTTCTTGGGCCGTGCAAACATGTACACGTATGATGTTTGGAACACCTCGGGGAATGCGACGGCCAACTACATTAAGGATTTGGGTGAAAATCACCACATCAACTGGTTGATCGGTTCAGAATACCAGTACAACCGTGTGAAGCGTTGGGACGCATTCTACGACAGTGAAGCGGTAGGCCAGATTCGCGAGACCGGTCAGTACGTGAACGATCCGTTAAGTTACATCGAAGAATATGCTTTTGCTTCTGCGTTTACACGTTTGAACTACAACTACAAGGGGAAATACTATGCGGAAGCATTGATTCGCCGTGACGGTTCTTCGAAGTTTGGACCGAACAATAAATACGGGAATTTCCCAGCGGCTTCTGTGGGCTGGGTGATCTCTGACGAAGACTTTATGGGCGCTGTTCCGAACATCAATTTCTTGAAGTTGAAAGCCTCGGTCGGTAAGAACGGGAACTCTGCGATTCCTTCGTACCAGTGGTTTGGATACTACAACGTGGCGAACAATGGTTACGGCGGCCAAACGTACCGTTACCCGGTGATTCGTGAAAACGCGAATTTGCGCTGGGAGACTTCGACGACCTATGATGTCGGTTTGGAGTACGGCTTCTTCGGGGATCGTATCTCGGGGGAATTGGCTTGGTATAGAAAGCAGACGAACGACATGCTGTTGAATGTAACGCTTCAAGGTTCTACCGGATTCGGTTCTTGGTGGGATAACGTAGGTAGCGTGTACAATACAGGGGTTGAATTTGCCATCAAATCACGTAATGTGGTTACAGACAACTTTACTTGGACGACGGACTTTAACATCGCACGTAACACGAACCAGATCACTTCGATCGGGGACTATTCGCCGGACGCAGTGAGTGGGGGTACGAATGATACGCGCGTGGTTGTAGGTATGCCGATTGGGACCAATTACCTCGTGAAATTCTCTCACGTTGATCCGCAAAACGGCCGCCCAGTTTACCTAACAAAAGACGGTGAGGAAACCTACACGTGGGACCTTCAAGACCGCGTAGCCCTCGGGAATGTAATGCCTGATGCGATCGGTGGTTTGACCAACACGTTCAACTACAAAAACTTCGAATTTAGTTTCTTGTGGGTATTCACCATCGGTGGTGACATCTACGACAGCTCTTCGAAGCGTCAGATGGGAGTCGTGACCGACTGGAACATGCGTACGGATCTATTCGACAGATGGCAGCAGCCAGGTGACGTAGCGACCTACCCAGTACTAAGCCGCGACTACCGTACCTATGGTGCAAACACAGAGTGGATCAACACCGATCTATGGTTGCACGACGGTTCTTATGCACGTCTTCGCAACGTGAAGTTCAGCTACCGCGTACCTAGCGAAAAGCTAAAGCACGTGAAAGGCTTGACGGTAAACGTTACGGGTACCAACCTTTTGACGTTGACTAATTTCATCGGCCTAGATCCTGAAATTGCTCGTGATTTCGAGAACGCTACGGATCGTAACATGTCACCAAACATCACCTATTTGACGCCGCCGCAAGAGCGCACGTACAACATCGGTGTAAATATTAACTTCTAATCCTAGCAATCATGAAACAACTAGCAGCCTTTTTAGCCGCAGCAGCGATTGTAGTAGGAACTACTTCGTGCGAACGAATCCTAGATTTCCAGGCCAATTCTGACAGCCAGATACCAGCCGACTCTGCCATCCTCACCATCGAAGATGCAGAACAACTTCTAGTCAGCGTGTATGATGTTGCCGCAAATGCATTCGGTGGACGTTACCAAAACATCCCAGAGGTTATGGCCGATAACATCGCAGATCCACTGGGACTGAATGGCGAGTACGCACAAATCTACCGCTGGACCTCTTCGTTCTTTAACGGATCGTTCGGTGGAGAATACCGCGACGCCTACATCGCCATCTACCGTGCGAATACGCTTTTGGAAGAAGTAGCCGACCTCGAAGGCGCCACACCAGCAGCGATCGACCGCATCTCGGCAGAAGCGAAATTTATTCGTGCCCTCTCGCACTACCACGTGGTACGCATCTGGGCCATGCCGTACGGCTACACCACAGACAACAGTCACCTGGGCATTCCGCTCAAGCTCTCTGCAGATCAAACGCCGCAGATGCGTGCAACGGTTGCTGAGGTCTATGCGGCCATCGAAAGTGATCTTTTGGACGCAGAAGCAGCGTTGCCTGCAGACAACAGCATCTTCGCAGACCAAATGGCAGCGAAGGCATTGCTCGCACACGTCTACCTAGAGATGGGGGACTTTGCCGCAGCAAAAGCCAAGGCATCCGAAGTCATCAACTCTGGCTCGTACAGCTTAGAGCAAGACCTCACAGCACGCTTCAACGACCACTTGAACGCAGATTTACCGGAAGAATTCATCTTCACACTAGTCAGCACAAACGAAGTAAGCGCTACGGACACCTTAGTGGATGAGCGCGGAACGGGCTTTGTCGGCAACTACCGCTCGGACGATCCGAACGCGAACCCGGCTTTGAAAGCAAGCGCAGATTTGTATGTCGCGGCTACGGCGGATACCAATGACCTTCGCGGTCAGCAGTGGTATGCTACACGCAATGCGGGAACGCCAGATGAGCTGTATGTGATTAGTAAATTTGACGCAAGTTTCATCGATGTTCCCCTGTTGCACCTGACGCAGATGTACCTGATCTACGCAGAGTGTGCGGTACGCCTCGGCGAAGACCAAGCGACTGCTTTAGGATACATCAACGCCCTTCGTCAGCGCGCGAATGTGAGTGACCTGACGGCACTGACGATCGCAGATGTGATGAACGAACGCAGATTAGAATTGGCTTGTGAAGGGGACAGATTGTTCCAACTTAAACGCCAAGGTGTTCTGGGTGAGATTCAAAAAATCCGCGGTGTGGATTGGGATTGTCCAGGAATGGTGTTGCAGTTCCCTAACTTTGAAGGAACAGCGCAAGGATTCATTTATAACGAAGAAGGAGGCTGCGAATAAGCAGTAAACGATATGAAAAGAATAGCACTACTCATCACGGCAGCAGCACTCACCTTGGGTGCGTGTAAGCCAGAAATTCAACCGATCGGCCCTGCATATGAGGCGGGAGCGGGTATCATCGGTACTTGGGAACTTACTGGGGCAGACCTGACAGATTTGACCTTGCCAGTGCCTGAAACGCGTGACGTCAGCTCGTTCTACACGAATGCGAACAGCGCTTGGGTGATCTCGTTTAGTGAAGACAGCACGTACGCGGTAACCTCGCAAGGACCCGGTTTTAACGTGTTTGGAGCTGCAGGTACTTGGAGCTACGATGCACCAGAATTCCCTACGGCGTTGCACCTGATGCAGGATA
>CATITW010000299.1 GCA_949547975.1 Cryomorphaceae bacterium
GCACAGTTCGATGCCGATGCTTTAAGCGAAGGAGCGTTCGAAAGCGGTTGGAAATTTGGCTACCTGGGTTACGAGATGCGTCACCGTTTTGAAATGCTGCATAAAGGCAACCCCGCATTGGGCGATTGGCCTGAGGCGCAGTTTTTTGCCCCAAGAATTGCAGGGACGTTATCGCTTGAAGGGGAATTGGTGGTGTATGGAGAAGACCTCCAAAAAGCAGATGCAGCCTTAGCGCTCTTACTACAGCCTGCTGGGTGCAGTGAAGGCAGTACTTCCTTGGATTTTTCGCCGGTGGAAACTAAGCAAGAATACCTTGCCGCGATCCGCGCATTACAGGAGCATATCCAGCGCGGCGACATTTATGAAATCAACTACTGCACCGCCTTTGTAGCGAACGCTGAAGGGATAGATCAGCAGCATTTATTCCGAAAGTTAGTGGGCGCCACAGATGCACCATTTTCCGGATACCTAAAGCTCGGCACACGGAGCGTTTTGTGCAGCTCTCCGGAACGCTACATCACCAAACAAGGGACGACCGTTCGTTCCCAGCCCATCAAAGGGACCAATAGAAGACTGGAAACAGGCAATGACGCCGCTCAAAAAGCGCTGGTGGACAGCGAGAAAGAACGTGCGGAAAATGTAATGATCGTAGATCTGGTTCGCAATGACCTCTCACAAGTAGCTGCCAAAGGATCTGTTCAAGTCAGCGAGCTGTTTGGTACGTACGCATTTAAAAATGTCAACCAAATGATCTCCACTGTGGAGGCGGAGCTGAGGGAGGGCGTTAGTAATTGGCAAATTATTAGAACCTCTTTCCCCATGGGCTCCATGACTGGAGCGCCGAAAATTAGCGCGATGCAGCTTGCTGAGCGGTACGAGAAATCCGCCCGTGAGGTTTATTCAGGAGCAATAGGATACATCGAACCCAATGGCGATTTCGATCTGAATGTGGTTATCCGTAGTGTTTGCATCAACACCGAACTCGCTCGAGCTACCGTTCATGTCGGGGGAGCCATTACGATCCTAAGTGATCCGGAAGCTGAATACCAAGAGTGCTTACTGAAGGCGGAAAGTCTGTTTAAAAGCGCAGAATAACTCTCCGAGCCTTTATAAGGCAGACGGCATTCTATAGTTCTCCTGAGGAACCTTGATCAGTATACTCGTCCCTTGTTTTACGGTCCCATCGATGCTCAACTCGAACCCGTGCTGCTCCATGATGCGAACGACTTGATAGAAGCCCAGTCCAAATTTACCAGTTTCAATCCCGTCCGATTTAAACTCGAGCTCCTTTCGGTTGATCTGATCCATAAGACTATCGTCCATGCCTATGCCGTCGTCATTGATGCGCAGTAAAAGAGTTCCTCTCAATTCGCTAATATTTAGGGTGATATTTTGAGCTCTACCGTGGTATATGGCATTCTCAAGGATTTCTGTAAAAGCCCAGCTAAAGGTTTCTCGATCTAAGGTTAACTCGATCTTCGGATCACAAACGACCGAAATGTCAAGTTGGTTGCTGTGACTCTGGCTTAAAGTGTGGACGAGCGAATGAAGGTCTACCGGGTGAAGTGTACGCTCATTCAATGCATTTAGAATGTTCACCTTCTGCAGGTGATTGAAAATTTCCAAGAATTCATCCAAAGATCCGAGCATCTTCACCACTTCTTTCTGGTCTTTGGAAATGATTCCCTTTAGCGTGAGGAGTTCTAGATTCGAGGTGATGTTCGCGACCGGATGGCGGAAGTAATGAGAAGCCATATTGATCCAATTCGCAGTGAAGCTGTTTTGCTGCTGTTCCATCAAAAGCTCTAAGTCTACACTTTGCTTAATGCGAACCCAGTTCAGGTAAAAGAAGACCAGCAGCGTTACCACGAGAATCGTAAATAACAGTGTATAGCCTAGAGGATAGTTGGACGAGACCAATACGACAGGATATACCATCCCATGATCTTCTACGGAAACCAGATGGGTATTGCTCAGGTTGAATCCATTTAAATGAAAGCCTTGTTTGTAGTCGTCCCTGTAATTTTCAAAAGATAGGTTGTCAAAGGTGGCCTCTAAAGCCGTCGCACTTTTCGAGTAGTCTACATTGTACGCGAGAAAGGAGTGGTCTCTTCCGTTAACAGTATCTGGTAAACGCTGGAAAAATCGAAACGTTTCAGAAGCCGTTACGATGAGCGTCCCACTCACGCTGTCGTTTTCCCAGTTGCTTTGTGCTACGGTCACATACCATTCTCCCGGTTGAAGCTGATCCATAGGTTTCCAATACGGACGCGTGGAAACATCGTTCAGATTCGTATATCCGTAGCTGTCTACTTTTAAAAGCTCTTTGCCCTCCTTGCAAATGTGGCGGAACTGGAACAGCGGAAAATAGGGATCTTCCAAGACCTCGGTAGCACGTGATTCATCGATAGCATCGTTCACCACAATCATCTTGGAATACGCTTTTACCGTGGTAAAGAATTTGTTGAATTCATTATCGATGGCGTTTTCCTGAACCAAAAAACGTTGTTTCGCCTTGATGTAGGTGATTTGTCCCGCGGCCCAAAAGGTGACCATGACAATGGCCAACATGAATAATAAGTGTTGAATGCGTAACTTCGGCGTATTCGACATGGGGTACTCGGGATTATGGGTGCTTGATCGCGGCTCAAGCGATCATAGGGGTTATCTCTTAAATCGATAACAAATGTATGATATTAAAGACTTATCTGGAGAGAAGACGGTCGTTGGTTTTAGCGGCGGTGTAGATTCCGTGGTCTTGGTGATGCATCTTTTGCATCAGTATCAGATTCGACCCTACCTTTTGCATGTCAACTACGGTTTACGCGAAGAGGCCAATGAAGATGCGATGTGGTGCAAATGGTTTGCGAATGAATACCGCTTCGAACTCAAGGTGCTTACAGTACCTGAAGGGACGGCACCGGAAAAAAATATTCAAGGCTGGGCGCGTAAAATCCGTTATGCATGGTTTAAAGAGCAAGCCGATGCCCTCGGCGCCAAGGCCATTTTTACCGCACACCACCTCGATGATCGCAAGGAAACATTTTTGATGAACGCCCTTCGAGGTGCTGGGCTTACAGGTCTCACGGGGCTGTCGAACGAGCAGATCATTCGACCCCTCAAGGACTGGTCGAAATCGCAAATTTTGGAATATGCACAGGAGCACCAGCTTGGTTGGCGTGAAGATGCCTCCAACGCCACGTTAAAATACACCCGAAATAAGGTGCGATTGCTATTGCCAGAGGTCCTCGATAAAGTCGAGCCACGATGGCAAGGAGGCTTGCGCAAAACCATTGAGAATTTAGAACGTGACCGCGGTTTACTCCTTGGGTTTTTGGATGATTTTAAAGCGCAGCACGTCCGCAAAATCGGAAAAGAATACTGGATCAATTTCGGCTCTTGGACCCAGCGTGACTATGCACATAATCTGCTGTATCGCGTATGTACAGGCATTGATGCACGGTTGAGTTTTGAAGAAATTGGTCATGTGTTAGAAGGAGTAAGCGGCCAGAGGACCGAGGGCAGAACGCATTTGCTCGTAAAGGACCGCGAAGCATTCATCATCGCACCGCGCTACGTCATGGATCGCCGCTCGTACCAGATCACTTGCGAAGCCGATCTAGCCACATTGCCCTTCAGATTATCTCTTACCAAAACGCCGATTGCTGCAGTAGAATTTGCCCCAGGGCGAGAGTGGATCAGCGCTGAGGTTGCCAGTTTTCCGTTCACCATTCGCTTGTGGCAGCCGGGTGATGTCTTTAGTCCGCTCGGGATGAAAGGGACCAAAAAGGTGGCAGATTTTCTCAACGACATGCGCGTCCCTAGACATCACAAGGATCAGACCTATGTGCTTGAGAAACAAGGGGTAATCCACTGGGTGCTGGGCCATCGCATTTCCAACGACGCGAAGGTTGTAGAGAGCGCTGAGTTCGCCTATCTTGCAGAGATAAACTAATCACATTTATGAAGCGTTTTTTACTTGGGCTTTGTACACTCCTAACCGCAGTTGTATTTGCCCAGCCTCAGCCAGTGAAATGGTCGACAAGTTATGTCAACACAGAAGATGCGACCCTAGTCACTGTACATGCTGATATTGAGGACGGTTGGCATTTGTACAGCCAGCATCTAGATGAAGGCGGGCCGATTCCGACCTCTTTTTATTTGGACACCAATGCTGCATTTACCCACACGAATGTTTGGGCCGAGGGCGAGCCTCATGTAGAGTTCGACCCCAATTTTGACATGGACCTTGCGTTCTATTCCAACAGCGCAGATTTCACCATTGCCTTATCGCCACTCCAAAAGGACTTTTCCGTTCAGGGCGAGCTCGAATTTATGGTGTGTAACGACGAAATGTGCTTGCCACCGACGTATGTAGATTTTTCAGTAGACGTCATAGACGCACCCGTACCTTCATGGTTCGCAGGTCTAGGAACGACCTTCTGGCTTGGTTTCCTCGGAGGTTTTGCCGCACTGATCATGCCGTGTATTTTCCCTATGATTCCACTCACGGTGAGTTTCTTTACCAAGCAAAGCAAGACCAAAGCTGAAGGGATCTTCAAGGCCTCGCTGTACGGTATTGGTATCATCGTCATCTACGTAGGATTAGGACTTTTAGTAAGTCTTGTGTTCGGAGCGGATACGCTAAACAAGATGGCTACGAACCCGTGGTTTAACCTGGCATTCTTTGTTTTGTTTGTGGTTTTTGCGGCGAGTTTCTTTGGCGCATTCGAAATTACCCTGCCTTCAAAATGGGTCAACAAAGCGGACGATGCCTCCAATAAGGGCGGTTTCTTAGGCATCTTCTTCATGGCCTTCACGCTGAGTTTAGTGAGCTTCTCTTGCACGGGACCGATCATCGGCTCACTCTTAGTAGAAGCTGCATCCAAGGGCAGTCTCTTAGGGCCTGCAGTAGGAATGTTCGGTTTTGCACTGGCCTTGGCCATTCCGTTTACACTGTTTGCTGCCTTCCCGGGCTGGTTGAATTCGTTGCCTTCTTCAGGTGGATGGCTAAATACCGTTAAGGTGACCCTCGGATTCTTGGAATTGGCTTTCGCATTGAAATTTTTATCGACTGCGGATCTCGTATGGCAGATGCACTGGCTCGAACGTGAGCTCTTCATCGCCATCTGGGTAGCGATCGCATTCCTGACTGCGTTGTATTTACTGGGCGCGTTCCGCTTGCCATTGGATTCGCCGATCACCACCATTGGTGTAGGAAGATTAGGTGTTGCGATGGTCTTTATGATCATGGCCTTCTACATGCTCCCTGGCATCTTTGGCGCTCCTGTTAAGCTCATCGCAGGGTTCCCGCCTCCAGAACATTATTCTGAAAGTAAAAACGGCGCCTATGCCCAGCCCGTCATCAATATGACTGCGGCGAGCGGAGAGACGAGCGCCGTTGAGGCAGACTTCGGGCATCACTGTCCAAACGATCTGCCTTGTTTCAACGATTACGAGCAAGGGCTAGCCTACGCCAAAGAGGTAGGCAAGCCGATCATGTTAGATTTCACCGGCTGGGGCTGTGTGAATTGCCGCAAGATGGAGGAGAACGTCTGGAAAGATGAGCGTGTACATCAGCGTCTGCGTGATAACGTAGTGCTCATTTCGCTTTATGTGGACGACCGCGAGGAACTTCCGTTAAGCGAGCAGGGCGTCTCAGAGGTGACCGGTCGTAAGATTAAAAACATCGGAAATAAGTGGAGCGAATTCCAGGAGGTCAACTTCAAGGAAGTGAGCCAGCCGCTGTATGTGATTTTAGGTCACGATGACCTTACTCCTTTGATTGAAAAAAATGCCTACAATCCAGATGTTGACGCCTATGTCGACTGGTTGGATCGCGGTGTAGCGGCCTTTAAATAGACCGTAATTTCTATACAGTAACTCTAAGTCCCGAGTGTGCATCCGCGCAGGCTCGGGATTTTTTTTAACTCGGTTTTTCTGAACCGAAGTGATATGGCTAGAGTTATAGAGGTGTGGAAATACGATATCGACTTCGAAAAGGGCCCAAGATCACGGGATACATGCGCCGCATAAAAGGCAGCAAGACCTTTTTCTTTTCAAAAGACCAATTTTGGTGGAACGGTTCCGAGATCGATCACGACCAGATCGATGAGGCGATCGGGTTGCGCGATATCAACAACCGACCGATCTATGAATTGGATATCGTAAACTATAAAATGGGAGACGATATCGACCGCCAAGGGGCCGTCCTTTGGTCCAAAGAGCGCGATTCTTTCCTGATCAAAGACTTTGAGGACTTGGACCTGTACGTTCCTTTTCAAGTAGAGGGATTGGATCTGTTCGAACCTCAAGATCTCAGATTCCACGCGTTTCTGTTTACCCATCCAGAATTAATGAAGGAACTGGGTGTAAGAGACGAATAGTGCCTATTTTAGCGGCTTAATCACGCTAAAGTTCTAGGCGCACTATGGATACAAACTTTGTAGAAGAGCTTCGTTGGAGAGGCATGTTGCATGACATCATGCCGGAGACGGAGGAATTGTTGATGAAGGAGCAGGTCTCTGGATACATCGGTTTTGACCCGACAGCAGATTCGTTAGGCGTCGGTAACATGGTTCAGATCATGACCCTGGTTCACTTCCAGCGCGCTGGGCACAAGCCGATCGCTTTGGTGGGTGGAGCTACAGGTATGGTGGGGGATCCTTCGGGCAAGAGCGCAGAGCGTAACCTGCTGGATCTTGAAACCTTGCAGCACAATCTCGACAGCCAGCGCAAGCAATTGGAACAGTTTTTAGATTTTGATTGTGGCGCAAACTCGGCTGAAATCGTGAACAACTACGATTGGTTCAAAGAGTTTGACTTCTTAGGTTTCATCAGAGATGTTGGGAAGCACATGAGTGTGAACTACATGATGGCTAAAGACAGTGTGAAAAAGCGCTTGGATACCGGGATGAGCTTTACGGAATTTTCCTACCAGCTGATCCAAGGGTACGACTTTTACCACCTTTGGAAAAACAATGGCGTGAAGCTGCAGATGGGCGGTTCGGACCAGTGGGGCAACATCACCACGGGTACTGAACTCATCCGTAGACTGGGCCGCGGTTCGGCGCATGCACTTACGACCCCGCTGATCAAAAAAGCGGACGGTACAAAGTTTGGCAAGAGCGAAGGCGGTAACGTGTGGTTGGATGCCAAGCGTACGACTCCTTATGCCTTTTACCAATTCTGGCTCAACGCTTCCGATGCCGACGCAGAGAATTACATCAAGATTTTCAGCATTGCCTCTCGCGAGCAGATCGAAGCATTGATCGCCGAACACGCTGAGGCTCCGCACCAGCGCAAATTGCAAAAAGCACTTGCCGCAGAAATTACCGAGCGCGTGCACAGCAAAGAGGAGCTGGATAAAGCGTTAAACGCCTCGCAAATTCTGTTTGGTAAAGCGACTGAGGAAATGCTCCGTAGTTTGGATAAGGAGACGCTGATGAGTGTTTTTGATGGGGTACCGCAGTTTGAATTGGCATCAGATGCACTTGCAGGAGGTCTCGATATCGTAGAAGCCCTCGCTGAGCATACCGCGGTTTTCCCGTCGAAAGGGGAGGCGCGTAAAATGGTGCAGGGCAACGGCGTAGCTATCAACAAAACGAAAGTGGGACTCGATAAGACCTTGAGCCAAGACGATGTTGTGGCAGACGGTCTGATCATCGTTCAAAAAGGAAAGAAAAATTACTTCTTGGTGACGGTGGTGTAACTGCCGCTATTGCCTAGATTAAAATCATCAAAAAAGCCGCTCTTGGAACATTCCTCTAAGAGCGGCTTTTTTTATAGCGGTAAATAGTCAAAGACGATGTCGTCTATTTCCTGTAAGAAGCGATCGTTCGGCCGCTGAAAAAAGTAATACATACCATGGGTACGCTGTTCGCTGCCTTTGAGCTTTTCGTATTCAAAGGGTGCTCCCTTGTTGATCAGGCAATAAGGGATGGGACCTCTAAAGATCAGGAGTGCCTGAAAATCCGGTAGTCCAGGATTCGTACTCTTATTGAGATACGCCCAAGCCTCGTAGTCGCCAAAGTCTTTACGTTCCCAGCCTTGTTGTTTCAAAACTTCGACCAGCGCATCACGCACAGCGCCGCGACGTCCATCAAAAAAGTGCTCTAAGGCGATAGTCGGGAAGGAGCGGCGTTCGAGTTCTCGTGCACTTACTCTGCCGCTCAGCACCACTTCGTAGTATTTACTCATGCGACGTGCGCTGCTTTCCCAAAGTGAATCCACCGGATAGCTCTCACTAACCCTTCCGAGGCTGTCTTTTTTTTCATTCAACAAGGCGGCGTCTGCCATCACACGAGCATCTGCTACGTTTACGTAGTCGCGGTGTACCCAGCAATGCACCGTAGCGGTGTAGTCTCCATTTTGCGGATCGGTTGCAAATACGCGCACTGAATCGCGAAGGGTAAGGGTGCCTTCGCCATCACTAGCGGTAAGGTGTGCCTCGCGGCGAACGACTTGGCTAAAAGCGGGAAGGCTGAGCAGCAATCCTAGCGCTGCGTATAGGTAGTTTTTCATAAGCTTATCATTAGGTTGCAGCCGCGAATTTCACTGTGGTCGACGCGGCCGTAGACTTCAAAAGTACCATTTTCAAAAACCCTGCCCGAGTCGCTTACGGCTAAAAAAGCGCACGAGTCCCTACCGGCAAGGTCGATAATATTCAGGGCGCCACGTGATCCGTTGCGCTGAGGTGATGCAAGTGGATCGGCGATGTCTCGAGTGTACACGCGCATCCAATCCGGACAAACAAAAAATCCGCTGTCCTTTAAATACGCTTGCGAGAGCAGTTCCGTCATCCCGTATTCGCTATCGATCGGAGATGCCGGAAAAGCAGATTTCAAGACCGCATGCACTTCCTCCCGAATCAATTCCTTCCGCCGTCCTTTCATGCCGCCAGTTTCCATCACGCGCAGCTCGGGAAATTCAAGTGCGGTTGCTCCGAAATTGCCCTGAGTGAATTCCTCAGCCAGGTTCAACAAGCCAAAAGTCACTCCAAGGAGTAGGGTTTTTTTCTGTTCTCTTTGCAGCTGCAGTAAGAGTGCCGCAAGTTCATCGTGCTGGTAGAGGTAAAACCCACTGCGCGAATCTACGCTGCGCTCGATCATCCCTTCGGCCATGCGTACCAAAGAGCTGCCCTCGCGCTCTAAATAGCTCGGAAGCAGGCCCAGTATAGTGTATTCGGAAAGAGGCCCGTATTCGCGCTCAAAGCCCAAGGTATATACTTGGTCGTAGTGCGTCAGGCTGCGCACGAAGTGCTGACTAGGAGTACCACCTGTAGTGGTTGAGGAAGTGAATGTTTCCTCCGGCGAATAATCCCCGGTGATGATGCGGTGGTTCTTGAAAAGTTCCACGGGAAGAAACGGGATCGCTGCAACCTCGTTCACCTGGTCAGGAGTCCGGCGCAGGAGGGTACAAAATTCTCGGTAGACCGGGTTATGACGAAATTGGTACCGGAAAAGCTCGAGGGCTTCGGCGTTAAAATTCCGGGGAGTGATTTGTGAGATTGGCAGCATAAAAAATCCCGTACCTAGAAAGGTACGGGTCAAAATTACGTTTTAAGTCGCAACTTAGAGCGAATAGCGGAAGC
>CATITW010000300.1 GCA_949547975.1 Cryomorphaceae bacterium
CATTTGCGCGTGGGACGTCAGCGCATAAATTGGGGGATCAACCAGCAGTTCAATCCGAACGATCTTTTCAATCCCTTTAACCTCTTTGACATCGACTACGAAGAACGTCCCGGGGTCGACGCCATCCGTTACGAGCGCTATACCGGCATGTTGTCCAGCTGGGAAGTGGCCTTTGCACCGGCAGACAGCATCAAGCGTACAGTGCTTGCCTACCGCTACCGTACCAATTATAAGGGCTATGACCTCCAAGCCATCGCTGGGAAATGGAAGACGCGCATCGCTGTAGGTGGCGGGTGGTCCGGGAACTTGAAAAAGGCGGGTTTTAGCGGTGAATTCCCCTATTTCTTGCCGTACAAAGCCCTTCCGCAGATCAACCCGGCGCAAACAAATTTTGTACTGTCTACCTCCATCGATCACGCCTTTCTTGAGGGACCCTTTGTCTCTTTGGGGTACCTCTACAACTACCGCGGAACGAGTGACCCATCGCTGTTGAACCTGGTCGGAGGCACCTTTACCACGTCGAGTCCGTACGGTCCGTTGCCGTTCCGTCATACGCTCACCACTTCGGTATTAGGTTCGTTCACAGATCTTTGGGGCGGCAGTATCACCGTGCTTACAACGCCCCAAGCCGAGGTATTTATCGCCATTCCCTCGATGAATTATAGCATCAAACAGGACCTCGAATTGACCGTTTTTGCCCAATTATATCTCACCGACAACCCCTTCGCTGATCAGTACAGCTGGTTCAGTAATGCACTTTTCGTGCGACTAAAACAGTCCTTTTAAGGGCATGCTCCGGGAATTGGGTTATTTTAGAGCATGAAGCACGATCAACCTACCCAGCGCTACGAACCTTTTCCTGCGACAGCCGCCGATGCTACTGCAGTCTTCGACACTTTCGAATCTGCACTTTCCACGCGCCGCAGCGTGCGGGAATACGACCCCACAAGACCGGTCGACCAGCACACCATTGAACGCGTACTCGCCCTTGCAAATTCTGCCCCAAGTGGTGCGAACAAACAGCCCTGGCATTTTGTGGCCGTCAGCGATCCTGCCATCAAAAAAAGCATTCGTGAAGCTGCAGAGGAAGAGGAGCGTGCCTTCTACGGCGGCCGTGCCAGTGATGCGTGGCTTGACGATCTCAAGCCCTTCGGTACCGATGCACAAAAGCCCTTTCTCGAACACGCGCCGTGGCTCATCGTGGCCTTCAAAAAGTCGTATGACCTTGATGATCAAGGCGAAAAATCCAAGAATTACTACGTCACTGAAAGCGCAGGTATTGCTGCCGGAATGCTCATCTCAGCCATTCACATGGCGGGTTTAGCCACGCTGACCCATACCCCTTCACCGATGGGGTTCTTAAGTGAGATTTTGCAACGACCGCCAAACGAAAAGGCGTTTCTTCTGTTGCCGGTGGGATACCCAGCTCCAGAGGTACACGTGCCGGCGATTCAGAAAAAGGGTATGGATGAAGTGGTGACGTTTTTGAAATAGTGCCCGAATGGTCCACGTTTTTACAGCGATGGGTGGGTGTATTCGCGTAGGATGTGCGAAATTTGCTGAAAACGAAAAAGGATGTTTGAAGGTACCTCAGTACAGTTTGTAGTCGATGCGGAAGAAGTTCGCGAAGAGTTGAAAGCTGGCGGATTGAATTGGCCAGTGATTAAAATTTTAGGCGGCGATGATGATGAGGACAAGGATCCTGAGGACCTTACGGTGACCAATACCGGTGTTGCGATCTACATCGACAGCATCGATCTCATTCTTAAAGAACGCGTTGAAAAAGCCAAGGAGATAGTGACGACCGTTGCTCGCATGATCCAGTATTTTCAGGAGCGTGATGAGACGGCAGTCCTATTTTTCCACAAGAGTTGGGAGACGTATTTGTTAGAAGACAAGTAGCCTTCGCTGTCCAAGGCGTTAGTCCTCCGCAAAGTGCTTTTGCAGCAGTTTTGCCTTATTGGCCCCTATAATCTCGACCAATTGTTCGGGCGTTGCCTCCTTCACGCGTTTCACACTTTTAAACACGCGCAACAGCTCTTTCACCGTCTCCGGACCAATCCCTTTGATCCCTTCGAGCTCATTCGAAATAGCACTTTTCGAGCGTCTGTTCCTGTGATGGCGCAAGCTGAACCTGTGCGCCTCATCGCGTGCTTGCTGAATGATCTTCAACGTCTCACTGCGCTTATCGAGGTACAACGGGTACGGATCACCGGGGAAATACAGCTCCTCGAGGCGTTTCGCAATCCCTAGTATGGTGATTTTTCCGCGCAACTCTAATTTCTCCAATGCTGAAAGCGCTGCGCCGAGCTGTCCCTTACCGCCATCGATCACGATGAGCTGTGGCAAATCTTCCCCCTCGTCCATCAGACGTTTGTAACGGCGGTAGACCACTTCTTCCATCGAAGCATAATCGTCCGGTCCCTCCACCGTTTTGATGTTGAACTGGCGGTAGTCCTTTTTCGAAGGCTTCCCATTTTTAAACACCACACACGCACTCGCCGGGTTGGTTCCCTGCATGTTCGAGTTGTCAAAACACTCTAAATGACGCGGTTCCACAGGCATGCGCAAATCTTCTTTCATCTGCGTCATGATGCGGTTCACGTGCCGTTCCGGATCTACGATTTGTATGTTTTTCAGCTTCTCTTGACGGAAGTACAGCGCATTTTTCAGGCTGAGCTCGATAAGCTTCTTTTTCTCGCCCTTTTGCGGAACGATAAATTCTACGCCTTCCAGCGCCAATTCTACCGCGTGCGAGGTAAATACCCGTCTGCAGTTTGAGCCAAACTTGTCCCGTATCTCAGGAATGGCCAAATGCAGAAAGTCTTCGGGATTTTCATCCAGCTTCTTCTTCATTTCCACCGTATAACTGCGCACGATCGCTCCTTCGACAATCTTCAGGTAGTTCACATACCCAAACTCAGCATCCGTACTCACGCTAAACACATCGATGTTTGTCAGACTAAAGCTCACCACGGTACTCTTCGCCGCATACGTTTCGAGCGCGACCAATTTTTCTTTGTAGCGTTGCGCCAGCTCAAATTCCAAAAGCCCAGCATGGGCATTCATCCGTTCTTTCAGGTGCTTTTTCACCTCACCGAGCTGACCCTTGATGATCTTTCGCGCGGCATCGATATCGGCATTGTAGTCTTCCTCGCTTTGCAAATCCTCACAAGGCCCCTTGCAGTTCCCGATGTGGTATTCGAGGCACGTCTTAAATTTCCCCTTCTCGATGTTTTCAGCACTCAGTACATACTTACACGTTCGTGTCGGGTACATCTGCTTGATGAGTTCAAGCACCGCCTTCATCGCCTTTACGTTCGGGTAGGGACCGTAGTACTCACTCCCGTCGCGGATAAGATTGCGGAGACCGTAAATCCTTGGAAATCGCTCATTTCGAATGGTAATGTACGGGTAGCTCTTGTCGTCTTTGAGGTTGATGTTGTAGCGCGGCTGGTGCTCTTTGATCAGGTTGTTCTCCAGCAGCAATGCGTCGCCTTCACTGTCTGTAATGATGGTTCGGATGTCGGCAACCTTACGAACCATCACAGCGATGCGCGCACTGGTAACGGTTTTGGTAAAGTAGGAACTCACACGTTTCTTCAAATTCTTCGCCTTACCGATGTACAAGATCTTACCGTCTTTATCGATGTGCTGGTACACCCCCGGTTTGTGCGGAAGTGTTTTCAGAAGATTCGTGATGTGTTCAGAGGTCGCCATAGCTACGCAAAGATAAAAAAGCCCGACTCCTTTTCGGGAGTCGGGCTTATGTTCTCTTGTGTTAAGAGAGTGGGGACTACAATAAGTTTATCGGGCGTCCATGATGGTCACCGTACCATTCACGGTGTACTCGAAGTTGTCCGAGGCGTTGACCAGCTCTATGGTGTAGAAGTATACACCGTCCGCTAGATTAGTTCCGTTTTGGTTGGTTCCTCTCCAAGGTGAAGAGTTGTCGTACAACGGTTCAGATTGCCATACGCGATCGCCCCATCTGTTGTAGATGGTTACCTGACTAAGATCCTGGTAGTCGTCTACGTTTTGAATGATGAACTCATCATTGATGTTATCTGCATTCGGAGTAATGAAGTTTGGTACAACCACAGTATCCGGGAATGGAGGCGTAGTAATGATGATCGGCAAACAGTTAGAGTAGGCCGTGTACTGCGTATCGATCGGGTTGAGGGTACGAATACACACACGGTACTCACCTGGCAACAATTCCAAGTTCATTTTGTAGGTTGTATCCGGAGCAACCACCGGGTTTTGAGGCGAAGCTACGTGGTCGTGCACGAACTCTTGCATCCAGGTTCCGCTTACTTTTTCTTGAAGTACCACTGCATAACTATCTACAGCCCAACCGTTGTAGGTCGTCCAGTGCAGATTCACAGTAGTATCTGGATCTACGATAGGAACAATCATGTTGTCTCGCTCAAGCAGGATGCTACCTACGTCGTTCGAAGCGCCTTGCATATCATCGTTGAGCTTCATGTCGATGCGGTAATCATAGCTGTCTTGATCGACTTTAATGAAGCCGATGCTGTTGTCTTTAAAGTCGTACTTGTACTGGTTAAACACCGTACCTACTTTGTTGTAGACCGTTTGACCTGGATCCTTACGGAAGATTTGCCATTCTTGGAACAGGTAGTCTGGGTACGAAGTTGTATCCGCGCTCCATTCGATCACTGGATTTTTATCGTTCTCGATGGTTACATTTTCTACCGTGTAGTCCGCAACGAAACAGTCGGTCACGTTCAGCTGGATGGTGTCAAATTCACTCATCGGGAAACCACACTTGTTGTTCAAAGTATTTCCATCGTTCCCTACTTTAGAGTACAAGAAGTACTTACCGTTCTTAGAAAGTGGCTTGTAGAGCTTTACGAAAAGCTTTGTGGCTTCAAAGTTGGCGTCACAGTTCGCAGTAATAGATTTAATAGCGAGGGCTTGACCGTCTGGCTTCGTAAGACGGAAGTCAGTACCGTCTGGAGAGATGGAGCTACAATCTAGTTTAACTTGGAATTTAAGCGTTACTGTAGAGTCTAGACAGTTGTAATCTACCGTTGGAAGACCGTTGTCTGGATCTGGATACACGGAAGGATCACCGAAGTCAAGAACGACACCCGCTTGTGCTTGTGGCGTACATGCAGAGGCAATCGCGATTTGCATATCACGGTTGATCTCACCAATCTTTCTCCAAACAAATAGTGAGTTGTCCCAGCGGTACTCATCCACCGTTACTGCCATTACATCAATCTCAATATTTGAAGGCGTGAACGAAACCAAACCTGTGCTTGCGTTCATCGTCATAGAGTTTGCAGGTGAAGTAGTGATCGGCTGATCGTAGGTCCAACCTGCAGCATAAGCTAGGTTGTTTGAACCGTTACAGCTCGCAGCGTTTCCACCTTTAACGTGGTCAAGACGGTAGAACAATGAGTCACCATCGTTTTCTACAGCACTTTGCTTCCAGTTGAACGTACGTCCAGTACAGAAGGCACGAACCGGCTCAGAAACGAAGAACGGGGAGGTGTTCTGACCGATCATGTTGTTGAGCTTGGCCGCGATGTACAAATCTTGGCTTGACGGGTTGTTGATGTTGTCGATCGAAGGGTTGCGACAACAGCTTGACCATGCGAAGGTCCAGTCTGGTGCGTTTCCAGGAAGGATGATTTCACCTTCGTAGATGTATACTTCGATAGTTACACCGGCATTGGTTGAGCTCACACAGTCGAACAGTGTAGGTGCTACAACACCTGAACCCGCTACCTGAGTACAAGACGTAGATACAGTAGGGTGGTTGGCCGAACACGCATATACGGTGGCTGAAGTAGGCATGGTGATACCACTTTGGTCGCGGTACAAGCGTAACTTTACTTTGTATTTGTGCGAATTACCAGTAGAACTGACGTATTCGTATTGGATGTCACCCCCCGCAAGGTGAGATGCGTTGGCGCTAAAAGTCAACCCGATCAGGGCGATGGCAAGGGTGAGTAGTCTAACTAATTTCTTCATGTCGAGAGTAGCTCTATAATTGGAAGCTAAATGTCCGAAAAAAAGTGGAGGAGCACAAGTGGAATGAGTGAACGAGGCTTCCTACTTAGAGAGTAAGATAAAGAGGACGGAAAACCCGATAATACTGCCGGAAAGCAGCTCTCTTGGCGTGTGTCTTTTGAGACTCGTTCGGGCCCATGCGACCGCTCCGCAGAGTGCTGTAAGGTACAACAACCCTTGGAGATTTCCACTGCCGTAACTCTCGTGCATGCCGATGTACAGCGCGACAAAGCCGGTGATGCCCGCCATGTGTGCACTGCTTTTGAAAAAGGGCAATACGATGGTGGAATACAATAAAACGATGGCAGCGGCAAGCACGCTAAAAATGATTTCAATAGGTGCACCTCCACGGCTGAGGTAGTTCGCTGTGGCGAGCATACAGGCGGCGGAAGTGATGTAGGGATAGATGCGGTCCTTGGGATCGATCAGGTGAATGCTCGAAATAACGCCGGTACGTCTCAGTAGCAGTGTTCCGATCAGTGGCGCGAGGTAGGTGCCCATAAATACCGTCCCGCAAAGTCTAAGAATAGAAGCGTAGTCGTACACGTCTGGAAGCACATATAGAACATAGAGTGTTCCCGCTGTGGGGAGGATGCCCGGGTGCAGAAAGTAGGAAAAGAACTGCGCTAGGATATGTTTTGGAGCGGTGCCCACTTAGAGTTCTTTGCGCATTCGAGCCACGGGGATGTCGAGCTGCTCACGGTATTTTGCGACGGTGCGACGTGCGATAGGGTAGCCCTTTTCTTTGAGCATCTTGGCGAGTGCTTCATCGGTGAGGGGCTTGCGCTTGTTCTCCTCGGAAATCACATCTTCAAGGATTTTTTTAATCTCACGCGTACTGACTTCTTCCCCGTCTGCATTCGTCATCGATTCAGAAAAGAACCGTTTGATCAAAAAGGTGCCGTACGGCGTTTGGATGTATTTGTTCGAAGCCACCCTGGAAACGGTACTGATGTCCATGCCGATTTCTTCCGCGATGTCCTTGAGAATCATGGGTTTGAGCTTTCGGTCGTCCCCGGTGAGGAAGTATTCTTCTTGGTAGTTCAGGATGGCCTGCATGGTCAGCATAAGGGTCTGCTGGCGTTGTACGATGGCATC
>CATITW010000301.1 GCA_949547975.1 Cryomorphaceae bacterium
ACGCCACTTTGCTTGACGCCCCCAAATGGAGTGCGTAAGTCGCGCAGCAACCAGCAGTTTACCCAGACGATCCCGGCATGCAATCCGGCTGCCATGCGGTGCGCCACTTGCAAATTCGTGGTCCAAACGGTTGAGGCCAAGCCGTACTCCGTGCCGTTCGCTAGTGCAAGGGCTTCCTCTTCTGTATCAAAAGGCGTCAGTGTCACCACCGGTCCAAAAATCTCTTCCTGATTCGTCCGGCACGTTGCTGGCAATCCTTCAAATACCGTCGGAGCTAGGAAATATCCGTCTTTGCAACGCCCTTCGAGCTCGACTGCATGACCGCCGTGCAAGAGTGTTCCGCCTTCCTTTTTGGCCAATTCTATATATCCCAGCACTTTCTCAAAGTGGTCCTTGCTCACAATCGCGCCCATCCGAGCCTCATCGCTCAAAGGATCTGCAACCGTCAGTCCTTTCACTCGTTCCACGAAGGCTGTTTTGAACTTCTCATAAATGCCGCGTTGCACATAGATGCGCGAACCGCACAAACAAATCTGTCCTTGGTTCGCAAAGGATGAACGTACGGAAGTTTTGAGTGCTTCCTCAAAATCGCAATCGTCAAAAATCACATTTGCATTCTTGCCGCCGAGCTCCAAGCTCAGCTTCTTGAACATCGGCGCAGCGACTTTGCTGATCGCTTTTCCTGTGGCCGTACCGCCGGTAAACGAAATCACCGCGGTATCCGGGTGCTCCACGATCGCAGCTCCGGCCTCGCCGCCTAGTCCGTGCACCAGGTTCAGTACCCCTTTTGGAAACCCGATCTCAGCGAGAATGTCGCTCAGCAAATACGCAGTCGCTGGCGTCACCTCAGAAGGTTTCGCGACTACCGTATTTCCTGCAGCTAAGGCCGGGGCGATCTTCCAGCTGAATAAATACAAGGGGAGGTTCCACGGCGAGATACAACCGGCAACGCCGATCGGTTGACGCAGGGTGTAGTTGAATCCGTCGATGCCCATGTCGTGCGTTTCGTAGGCGTCGTGCAGAATGGCGGTGGCGTAAAATTTAAAATTGTCCCGAGCACGAGGGATGTCCACACTGCGGGCAAGTTTCAGGGGCTTGCCATTGTCGGTACTCTCGGCCAAGGCCAGCTCTTCCATGCGCTCTTCGATGCGGTTGGCCAATTTGAGCAGCCAAGAGGAGCGTTCGCCGGCACTTAATCGGCTCCAGGAGGGAAAGGCTTTTTTTGCTGCTTCTACTGCCGCGGCTACATCGCGCTTATCGCTTCTTGGAATGGTTCCGTATACTTTGCCGGTAGCGGGATTGATGTTGTCCATCGTCTGCCCAGAAACCGGAGCAACGAAAGCGCCATCTATATAGTTCTGTATTTCCATAGGTTCTACTCTTGGTCCACGAAGATAGTGCGCACTCTCCGAAGGTTTCTATTCACCAACTCAATTCCCTATCTTGCCAACACCCAAAAACAACACAACATGCCAGCACTTCAACCGTTCAACTTCCAAAAGTGGTTGGAAGAAAATCGTGACAAGCTTAAGCCGCCCGTTGCGAATAAAAACTTGACTCCAGAAAGTGACGACTACATCGTAATGGTCGTTGCCGGTCCTAATGCACGCAAGGATTACCACTATAATGAGACGGAGGAATTTTTCTACCAGCTCGAAGGAAACATCACGGTGAAAGCGCAGGTCGACGACGAGGCGCAGACCATTCATTTGGGCCCTGGCGATATGATGACGGTTCCAGCCGGCATTCCGCACAGCCCTATCCGCGAAGAAGGCAGTATCGGCCTAGTGGTCGAGCGCATCCGCGAGGGTCGTGGCTTTAAAGACGGACTTTTATGGTTCTGCGATTCGTGCAACCATAAACTGCATGAAACCTATTTTGAGCTAAAGAACATCGAAACCGATTTCTTACCTCGTTTCAAAGCCTTTTATGCGAGTGAAGAGCACCGCACTTGTACACATTGTGGCCACGTAATGGAGGCCGATCCAAGATTCGTTTAGCCCATGTGTCAAATCACCTCGCGCAACTTCACCGTTGACATACACACCCATATTTTGCCCGAACACATCCCAAATTTCCGTGAGAAGTTTGGCTACGGCGGGTTCATTAATCTTGACCATCACAAGCCTTCGTGCGCTCGCATGATGAAAGACGGCGAGTTTTTCAGAGAAGTCGAATCGAACTGTTGGTCTCCCGAAGACCGCATGAAAGAATGTGGCGAGCAGCACGTCGACGTTCAAGTTCTTTCTACCGTTCCGGTCATGTTCAGCTACTGGGCGCAGCCGAAGCACACCCTCGAGGTGGCCCAGTTCCTCAACGACCACATCGCAGACATTTGCGTCCGTTACCCAAAGCGTTTCATAGGCTTGGGTACACTTCCGATGCAAGACCCTGACCTGGCCATTCAAGAATTGCGCAGGTGTAAAGAGATCGGCCTGAAAGGCGTCGAGATAGGTACCCACGTGAACGATTGGAACCTCGATGCACCTGAGCTCTTCCCGATATTCCAGGCATGTCAAGACCTCGATATGGCGGTTTTCGTGCATCCTTGGGACATGATGGCGAAGGAGAAAATGCCGAAGTATTGGCTGCCTTGGCTCGTGGGAATGCCGGCTGAAAGTTCGCTGGCCTTGTGTTCGCTGATCCTTGGTGGCGTGTTCGAACGTTTGCCGAAGCTCCGCGTAGCGATTGCCCATGGCGGCGGTTCATTTCCTGCAACTTTGGGCCGCATCAAGCACGGTTTTGATGTACGTCCTGACCTGGTCGCGATCGATAATCCGATCTCCCCTGAGAAGTATTTGGGCCAATTCTGGCTCGACTCCCTCGTCCATGATCCCGCAATGCTTGACCACATCGTTTCACTCGTGGGCGAAAACCGCGTCGCATTAGGAACCGACTACCCGTTCCCGTTAGGAGAATTGGAGCCAGGGAAACTCATCAACGGCATGCCTTGGAGCGAACAGCGCAAAGGAAAACTACTCCACGGAGCAGCGCTCGAATGGCTCAATCTTGATCTTCACAGTTTCCTATAAATCTATTCTTGTTAAAGGCCTCGCATTGTCGTAATTTTGCCCCTTCAAATCCCGCTGTATGAGTGATGCTATCAAACACGAATGTGGTCTCGCATTTGTTCGACTGAGAAAACCAATCGAATACTATGTCGAGAAGTACGGAACGGCCTTTTATGGCTTAAACAAGATGTACCTCTTGATGGAGAAGCAGCGCAACCGTGGACAAGACGGCGCTGGTCTTGCAAACATCAAACTCAACATGGAACCAGGTACGCGCTACATCTCGCGCTACCGCAGTGTAGATCCAAACAGCATCGGTGACATCTTCGGCAAAGTGCAGCAGCGCATCGCAGAAGGCATCGGCACGGATACTGAAAAGCTCAGAGATGTGCCCTGGTTGAAGCGCAATCTGCCGTTTACCGGCGAGGTGTTTTTAGGCCACTTGCGTTACGGGACTTATGGAGGAAATACCATCGAAGCCTGTCACCCGTTCTTGCGTCAAAACAACTGGCCGACGAGGAATTTGATTGTTGCAGGGAACTTTAACATGACCAATGTCGACGAGCTCTTTGGTGAGTTGGTGGAGTTGGGCCAGCATCCGAAAGAAAAAGCGGATACGGTAACGATCATGGAAAAAATTGGTCACTTCTTAGATGAAGAAAATGACCGTTTGTACTACGAACTCAAAGAAGAGGGCTTCACGAAAAAGGAGGCTACCGCTGAGATTGCCAAGCGCTTGGACGTTGCTGGCGTGTTGAAATCGGCATCCAAAAAATGGGACGGTGGATACGCGATGGCTGGAATGATGGGCCACGGTGATTCTTTCGTTTTGAGAGATCCTGCCGGGATTCGTCCAGCGTTCTACTACTACGACGATGAGATTGTTGTCGTGGCATCAGAGCGCCCGGTCATCCAAAGTGCGATGAACCTGAAGACCAGCGAGGTGACTGAATTGCCTCCAGGTGCGGCGATTATTGTCAAGCACCACGGCGAGGTCGCGGTAGAGCAAATCAAGGAACCGCTTCCCTACAACGCATGTTCTTTTGAACGTATTTACTTCTCGCGCGGAAACGACGAGGACATCTATAACGAGCGCATCGAATTGGGCCGTAGACTCATCCCGAAACTCGTCGACAAAGTAGGCGGTGAGGTTGAAAAAACGGTTTTCTCTTTTATTCCAAACACCGCTGAGGTCAGCTTCTATGGGGTTGTAAAGGGTATGGAAGATCATTTTAACGCGATGAAATTTGATCGCATTAAAGCGCTTGACGCGCCGACCGACGAGCAGTTGCAAAGCATTCTGAATCTCCGTCCACGCGTGGAAAAAGTCGCTTGGAAGGACGTCAAACTCCGCACCTTTATTACCGAGGACAGTTCGAGAGACGAGCTAGTGAGTCACGTGTATGACATCACCCACGGCTCCGTAAATTCGGACGACCACCTTGTGGCGATCGACGATAGTATCGTTCGTGGAACGACCTTAAAGCAGAGTATTCTCCGCATTTTTGACCGCTTATCGCCAAAGCACATTGTGATTGCCTCTTCGGCGCCACAGATCCGCTACCCGGATTGTTACGGGATCGATATGGCGCGTATGGGTGACTTTATTGCCTTCCGTGCTGCCGTTGCCCTGTTGAAAGAAAGCGGCCGTTCGTATTTGATCGATGAGGTGTATCAGAAATGTAAAGCACAGGTGAATCTCCCAGACGACGAAGTTCAGAACTACGTGAAGGAGATTTACGAGCCGTTTACTCCCGAAGAGATCAGTGATAAAATTGCAGAGTTGCTTACTCCTCCTGACGTACAGGCGAAGGTGAGCATCGTGTACCAGGACATTGAAGACTTGCACAAAAGCTGTCCGAACCATCCTGGCGATTGGTACTTCACTGGAAACTACCCTACAGCGGGTGGAAATCGCGTTGTGAACAAGAGCTTCATCTTCTACGTTGAGGGAAGAACAGAACGCGCATATTAAATGAAAATATACACGAAAACGGGCGACAAAGGCACGACTTCTCTACTCACCGGCACTCGAGTTTCAAAGGCGGACATGCGCCTTGATGCATACGGAACCACTGATGAGTTGAACTCGTGGTTGGGCCTTATGGCTGCAACAGCACCTCAGGGCGTTTTCGGGTTTATCGAAGCGTTACAGAGCGAACTGTTTTCGATGGGTTCCTATCTCGCGTTGGACGGTGAGGCAAGTTTCCCGATGCCTAAACTGAATCCTGACTTGGTAACACAGATGGAGCAGCAGATCGACGCTTGGAACCAGGACTTGCCAGAGTTGAAAAATTTCATCCTGCCGGGAGGTTCTGTTGCTTCGGCACACGCTCAAGTAGCTCGAACGGTTTGTCGCAGAGCGGAACGTTTGGTAATCGCACTCTCTCAGCAGGTCGAGGTGCCCGCTGAAATTCCGGTTTTTCTCAACCGACTTTCGGATTTTCTTTTTGTGGCAGCTCGTTTTATCCTCCACACGGAAGGACGTTCCGAGGTGATTTGGACACCTAAGTATTAGACTTTTACAAATTTCGAAAGCATGTTGTACACGTCCCAAGAAAAGTTACATTTGCACGAAATAAGCATTAAAAACGTTCAATAGAACTATTATGTACTGGACACTAGAATTAGCATCGTATTTAAGTGACGCGCCATGGCCGGCGACTCGTGATGAGCTTATCGATTACGCGATTCGTACAGGTGCACCCTTAGAGGTAGTAGAGAATCTTCAAGCGATTGAGGAGGAGGAAGAAGAAACCTACGACAGTATCGAAGAAATCTGGCCGGACTATCCGTCGGAGGAAGATTTCCTTTGGAACGAAGAAGAATATTAAGTTAAAAGCCCCGTTCGGGGCTTTTTTTATGGAGCAATCCCGCATGCAGTTGAGGTTATCGATCTTAGCTATAGCATTATTGCGACAATGCATAACTCAGCAGAGTTTTGTGTTGTATTTTTGAAAGAATTTCCAACACACTCAAATGGATAGATTTTCATTTTTAGGTAGCGTACATGCTGACTTCATCGAAGAGCAGTACGAGCGCTATCTCAAAAATCCAGACGGCACAGAGCCTAGTTGGAGAGCTTTTTTCCAAGGGTATGACTTTGCGAAAGAAGTGTACTCTGAAGAGGATTTAGTAGGTGCAGGCGTTTCTGACGAGGTCATCAAAGAGTTTCACGTACTCAACCTTATTCAGGGCTACCGCTCAAGAGGACACTTGTTCACGCACACGAACCCGGTTCGTGACCGCCGTGAATACAAGCCTACTTTAGCGCTCGAAAACTTTGGCCTTTCCAAAGAGGATTTAGATACAGAATTTAAAGC
>CATITW010000302.1 GCA_949547975.1 Cryomorphaceae bacterium
AGGCCACCCTCCCCACCGCTGGGGCCGCCCAGCCGCCTCGCCGCAGCGAGATCCAGTGGGGAGCCTCCCTCGGCGCCGCCTCGGGCTCCGCCGCCCAGCCGGAGGGCGTCAACCTGGCCGAGCTGGACGAAGAGGGCCTGATGACCCTCGCCGAGAAGACCACCAAGAGCACCGACGTCAACATCATCCTCGCCGAGTACACCCGCCTCCAGACGCAGCGCGCTGGCAAGAAGTAAGGAACACTGAACATGAGTGACTGGAATCTGAACAAGACCTACCGCGCAGGCGCAGCCATCGCCGAGTGCGTCGCGGTCTATTGGGACGGCGCCGACGGCGAGAACGTCAAGACCCTCGCCGTCGGCACCGGCTCGGCGTTCGCGGGCATCGCGGCCTACGCCGCCGCCGATGACGAGCCGATCCAGGTCATCGTCGAGGGCAAGGCCACGGCGGTGATCTCGGGTGGCGTCGAGGTGGGCGACCTCCTCACCGTCACCACGGCGGGTGCGCTCATCAAGCGCACCGACGGCAGCCGCCCCGTGGCGATCTACCTCGGCGACCCCGGCGCCAACTATGCCGCGATCGACCTTGAGACGGGCCAGCTCGGCAGCGTCTACGTCATCAACCCCGGCGTGGTCAACGGCACCCCGCTCATCCTGAGCTTCGACGTCACGGTCGATCCCGCCGACCGCGCCGCCAACACCACCGCCGACCTCGCCCTGACCGTCACGGGCGCCTTGACCACCGACGAGGTCGTCAACGTCTTCGCGACGTCGCTGGAGTCCGGGCTCGTCCTCTCCAATGCCCGCGTCTCGGCGGCTGACACCGTCACCGTGCGGCTCGGCAACGTCACCACCGGCGCGATCAACGCGGGCGAGCAGACGTTCACCGTCGTCCTCGCCCGTCACTACTCGGCATAAGGAGCCGCACACATGACCAGCCCGTTTGTACACAACAAGATCGCAGGCCCGGTAGGGCTCCGCATCGGCGAGGCGTGGCACAACGCCTTCGCTGGCGACTACGTCTCGATGGTGGACATCCCCATCATCAACGTCCCTGGCCAGAAGGCGATGACGAAGTCAACGGGCACCTACCTGCTCGAAGACCTCGACTCGATGATCCACCGGACCGACGACGATACGCGCTACCAGATCGGCGACGAGCCGCCCGGCGAGAACCGGCGCGCGTTCAGCGAGATCACCTACTCGACCGAGGGGCGTCACGGCAAGACCGACCCGTGGCCGCTGGAGACGCCGTCTGACGGCATCCACGCGGGCAAGTACTGGGAGTCCTACCGCAAGAAGGACGCTCAGCTTCGCGGGCGCGCCTACGCCCGCCGGGAGGCCGCTCTCGTCGCCCACCTCTCCAGCGCGACCTATGGGCAGGAGGCGTTCACCGGCACCGAGCCCTTGATCGACCGCGATGTGACCGGCGACCAGCAGTTCTGGCGCGACCTGCTTGCCCAGGTCACCCCCGTGTTCAAGTGGCACCGCCAGGGGCTTGACAAGGTGGCGTTCGTCGACCAGGCCCTGGTCAACGCGATCACC
>CATITW010000303.1 GCA_949547975.1 Cryomorphaceae bacterium
CTTAGTGCTCGTAACGACTGGTCTTCTACCCTACCTACTGCGAACAACAGTTACTTCTACCCTGCAGCTTCTGCATCGATGGTTGTTTCTGAAATGGCAGACCTCGGTAACATCAGCTTCTTGAAACTTCGTGCAGCAGTTGCAGCCGTAGGTTCGGATACTGACCCTTACCTCTTGAACAACACCTACAGCCCTTCGGCAATGTTTGGTGGTTACCCTGCTTTTGGTATCAATTCATTTGCGACCAACCCAGACCTGCGTCCAGAACGCACGAACTCGAGCGAATTCGGTGTTGATGCACGTTTTGCGAAAGGACGTTTCGGAGTGGATCTTGCCGTGTACGACATGACCACAAAAGATCAAATCATCTACTTGCCGGTAGCCACATCTACGGGCCGTACGAGCAGACTTGCAAACGGTGGTGCTATTCGCAACACAGGGGTTGAACTTCAACTCTTCGGTGATATCGTGAAAACGAAAGACTTTACCTGGAACTCAAGAATCAACCTTGGTGCCAACCGCGCTGTGGTCGTTTCTCTTCCAGACGGTGTAAGCGGTGGTTATCCTATCGTTGCGAGCATGTTCCCGAACGATGGTGGAACTGCAGGTCTAGAATACGTCGCTGTTGAAGGCGAACTTCTCGGTCAGCTCAAAGGACTTACGTTCATGCGCGATGCGGACGGTAACATCATCCACCAGGACGGTTTGCCGATGGTGAGCGAAGAGAAAAGCACGATCGGTTCGTACCAGCCTAAGGCTCGTATCGGATGGATGAACAGCTTTAGCGTCGGTAACTGGCAAGCAAACATCTTGTTTGACGGTCAGATCGGCGGTTTGATCTACTCGCGCTCGCACACCTTGCACAACACTGCAGGGAACCTCGTAAACGACAACGATCCGCACCTCGATATGAATGCGATCGACGGACGTGTAGTATATGACGTGACTTATGACAGCAACGGCGAGCCGGTATACAACCTCGATCAAGCAGGTGGTGTTGTCGGTTCAGGTGTGATGTACGACGGCAACGGCAACCTCGTTCCTAACGACGTCACTGTGCCTATCCGTGATTACTACTACAAATACTACGGTAACGTTTGGAGAAGAGATAATATCGAGCCTTCAACGTTTGATGCTTCGTACCTGAAGTTGCGTCAGTTGAGTGTTGCGTACACAGTACCAGCGGACAAACTCAAGAACACTGGACTAAAAGGATTAACAGTAAGTTTCATCGGTCGTAACCTGTTGTTGTTCACGAAAGTGCCAACCATCGATCCGGAAACCTACTCTATTCGCAATGGCCTGTTCGTGAACGGTTACGAGAGTACTTCGATGCCGTCGCTTAGAAGCTTCGGTTTCTCTATCAATGCGAATCTTTAAGAACTAGAACAATGAAAAAATCATTATTTATCGGCGCGCTCATCGCAATGGCGGGTCTTAGTTTTCAAAGTTGCGAGAAATTATCATCTATTAACGAGAATCCAAACGAGCCGTCTAGCGTAGATGCAGGCGTATTGTTTACGGAAGGCGTGCGCTCGAGCGTGAACACTTCTGTAACGCAGAGCTATTTGCTTGGAAACGTCGCTTCACAATTGGCGGCGAAAACACTGCGTGCGGAAGTTGGCGAATACAGCTGGAATGCATTTCCAAACACGTGGAATCAGAACTACGCGAGCTTAGGTAACATTATCGAGGCGGAGCGCGTGGCTGCTGATGCGGGTAACGCTCAGATGGAAGGTGCTGCTAAGGTGATGAAAAGCTGGGTGTTCAGTACCCTGACTTTGGCCTACGGTGATGTTCCTTATTCTGAGGCGATTACTGGTTCGACAGATGCGAATTGGTTCCCGGCATATGACACTCAAGAAGAGATCATCACAGGAACGAATGGACTTTTGGAAGAGCTCGCTTTAGCGGTCCAATTGCTGGATAACGGCGGTTCGATCGACGGTGACATCCTTTTCAATGGCGATGCTGGGAAGTGGAAGAGATTGGCGAATGCGATGCGTTTACGTCTTTTGATGTACATCTCTTCACAGCAAGATGTTAGTGCTGAATTTGCTGCGATCGTAGCAAACGAAGACCTTATGGAAGGCAACGCACATAACGCAATTTTAACCTACACAGGTAACTTCCCGAACGAATATCCACTGGTTCCTTTGAAGCAAGGTGATTTCGATGCAGTAGCCTTGAGTGCAAATGCACACGCTGCCTTGGACGGTTTGAACGATCCTAGATTGTTCGTATATGCTCGTCCAAGCAATGCGGGTGAAATTTACTTGGACCCTACAGCTACTCCGACCTACAAGGGTGCGGATAACGGAAGTGAGTCTTGTGACAAGAACGGTTCGCGTCTAGGTTATGCGTACTACAACTACCCAAACCACGGCCAAGCAGCATCTATGGCTGAAGGTGTGGTGATGACCTACGCTGAGCAGCAGTTCTTGCTTGCTGAAGCAGCGCACAACGGGTGGATCACAGACGATGCGGCTATGCTTCACGAGAGCGGAGTCCAAGCTTCTATGGAGTACTACGGCGCCGACTTTGGAATGACAGCTTGGGCTGACTTTGCAGATTACATGGCAAACTCAGGTGCTGCGTATGACAACACCATCGGAAGCATCCGCGAGCAAAAATGGTTGGCGATGTTCTTCACGGGCATGGACAACTACTTTGAGCTGAGACGCTGGTATACGGAAGAGAATGGAGAGTGGGCAAACTTGCCTTTCGTTTCTGCACCGTGTTCCAACACAAACGGCGATGCCTTACCGATGCGTTTCCTTTACCCAGGAAATGAAGCGAGTTTGAATCCAGACAACTACTTCAATGCTATTGATGTGATGGGCGGAAATACCCAAAACACCAAAATGTGGATTGTCAACCTCTAGGTTGCCGATCAGTATATGAATAACCAAGACCACGGTGTGCTTCACGGCGCACCGTGGTTTACTATTAAATAGTCCTACATGAGCGAACAACCCATCAGAAGCGATAAGAAAACCTTGTTTGGAGCGGCCATCAACCCGCCTGTATTCTTTGGTTCCTTGATTGTGCTTCTGGCTTTGATCAGCACCACGATTATCATCGGCAAGCCCGTAGAGCAACTTTTTGAAAGAGCGCAAGCCAGCATCTCTGACGCTGCAGGTTGGTTCTTCATTTTGATTGCGAACATGCTCATGTTCTTTTTGATCTATCTGGCTTTTTCAAAGTTTGGAAAGATTCGACTCGGAGGCGCAGATGCAAAACCGGATTTCTCAAGAATCTCCTGGTTTTCGATGTTGTTCTCTGCCGGATTGGGGATTGGCCTACTGTATTATGGCGTTGCTGAACCTATTCTGCACTTCAACGACAATCCTTTTGTGGACAATTCTGACGCCATCGCTTCAGCGAAAAGCGCCATGGGAATTACCTTCTTCCACTACGGAATTCAGGCATGGGCGATTTATGCCACAGTAGGATTAGCACTTGCATTTTTCACGTTTAACCTCAAGCTGCCCTTAACCATCCGCAGCATCTTCTACCCGCTACTTGGGGACAAGATTTACGGCCGCTGGGGCGACCTTATCGACATCATCTCCGTGATTGCTACAGTGGTCGGTTTAGCGACCTCACTGGGACTGGGCGCGCAGCAGGTAAATGCCGGACTGGAGTACCTCTTCGGCATTACTTATTCTCGTGAGATACAGATCGTCATCATCATTGTCATCACAGGCTTTGCGACGTTCTCCCTGCTTGCAGGATTGGATAAAGGTATTCGTCGCCTAAGCGAGGTGAATATGGGCTTAGCGATGCTCCTACTGGTGTTTGTGCTGGTCATAGGACCTACCGCATTCCTAATGGAGAGCTTTGTCCAGAACTTGGGGTATTACATGGACAATTTCTTCAAGATCGGTCTATGGACAGAATCGTTTGTGGGGGTAAAAGACGATTCAAATTGGCAAAACGTATGGACCGTATTCTACTACGCCTGGTGGATCGCTTGGTCGCCTTTTGTCGGTATATTCATCGCACGCGTGTCGAAAGGCCGCACCATTACCGAATTCATTTTAGGTGTTGTACTGGTCCCTTCACTACTCACCTTCCTGTGGATGAGTATTTTCGGAGGTAGCGCCTTGTACTTCGAACTGCTCGGTGACCACGGGATTACTGAGGCTGTGAATGAAAACGTGGCCACAGCTATCTTTAAATTATTAGAACGATATCCTTTTGTAATGGTATCCTCGGGACTCGCCATTCTGTTGATCACCAGTTTCTTTGTAACCAGCTCTGACAGCGGTTCGATGGTAGTCGATACCCTTACCTCTGGTGGACGCCACGACGCCCCTAAAATTCAGAAAATCTTTTGGGCCTCTATGGAAGGAGCTACTGCTTCTATCTTATTGTTGTACGGTGGGCTTTCAGCCTTGCAAAGCACCACCACCATTACAGGTTTAGCTTTTGCTGTTATCTTGGTGATCATGTCGATCAGTTTCTACCTAAGTCTTGAAAAATACTACGAAACACACTTCAGCGACAAGAAGAATAAAAATTAGCAGTTATCTACTTAAAAGCATATTGTAACAGAAAAGGCCTCCCAATGTGGAGGCCTTTTTTATGGTTTTAAAAACGAATTTTCGCTGGGATCAGTCGTGCTCTTTTACAACAGACTAATACGCACCTTCTTCTTCTTAAGCTTGGTGTCGGTGATGCGCTCTGCAACTTCATAGGCCTTTGCACGAGCAACGCCGACATAGGCACAGTTTTGCTGCAGCTCGATCACTCCTACTTCCTCTTTGGCCAATTCCCCTTGCTTGAACAACAAACCAGCGATATCGCCTTTCGAAATCTTATCGCGGCGACCTCCACTGATGTACAGTGTCGCAAATTTAGGTTTGACCACGCGCACCGTGGCTTCTTCCGAAATGGTCTCTAGATCCAGTTTCATATCGCGGTAGTACTGCGGGAGTCTTTGATCTTTGTGCTGCAATACGATGGCCTCACCCTCACGGTGCATACGTGCAGTCCGGCCGTTTCTATGGGTGAACTCCTCTAAATGAATTGGAATTTCAAAGTGAATGATAAAAGCGATTTCAGGAATATCTAACCCGCGAGCCGCCAAATCTGTCGCTAACAACAGCTGGTGGGTGCCATTTCTAAAGGTGATTAGTGAACGGTCGCGATCGAGCTGCTCCATACCGCCATAAAATGCGCCATGAATGATGTGCTCGTCACTTAAGAAGTCACTGACTTCGAACAAGGTATTCTTAAAATTACAGAAGATCACACCCGGCTTTCCTTGAAGGCCAAGGAGTACTGTTTTGAGTGTCGCTAATCGGTCTTTGGTACTCGCTTCTACGGCGCGAACTTTAAGCCCCTCTGTACGCTCGTTGCTGTAGTCGACAACCTCAGGATCAATAACGCCTACAAATTCCGGCACCGA
>CATITW010000304.1 GCA_949547975.1 Cryomorphaceae bacterium
ACGGTGCCGCCCTCGATCGAAGGAACTAAACCATTGGGGAGCTGGAGGTCTGTGAGAAAGTCGATGGCTGCTAGATCAAAAGAGTCTCGCTGCTTTTGGGCTGAAAATTCATAAACGAACACTTCAGAGTATGTCTCGAGGCGGCTACGCGAAAAGGTAAAATCGGGATCCTCCACCCACAGTGAATCTGTTTCATAAAGACGAGGAACGGTAAAGAAACCTTGTTCATCCGTTCGCCCTACGATAGAGTCGTTCACGAGCACTGCGATATCCTGTACACCCCAAGCGTCTACGTTTGAAAAGACTACGCGGAGTTCCACGTTTTCATGAGAAATGGGTTGGCGAACACACTGGAGTAAACCTAGAAGAAAGGCCACAAAAAGAACGAACTTGCGCATAGTGCGAATCAAGATACGCCTAAAATTTCAGCTGCTCGTTTTTATCCCAAAGTCCCCAAGAGGCACCTACCTCGCCTTCCGCTGCGATCTTCCAAGATTCGTCAAACGAAGAGAAATAGAACATGTCGATCTGGGCGTCTTTGCTCCACTGCTGGGCGTTGATAAAGTAGCGTAGGCTGTTTTCAAAGGATGCATGCGCGCCGCCGATGCTTTGACCATAAGAAGGCCACCCCGTTTCGGTGATGAGCACTTTTTTGCCTTGAGCTGCGTCGAGCGCTTCCTGGTACATTTGCTTCATGTACATTAAAGAGTATTCGAGGGAACAGCCTTCCCAGTACGGGTAACAATTGGCCAAGATGATCTCACAGGCATCTGCAACCTCTGGATAGGAAGTGAATTCGTAGTAGGCATCGACGTATCCGACTGGGACATCCGTAACTGCGGCCTTTACCGTTTCGATGTACTGCACGAGCGCTTCAGGGGTCAATTCTTCACGGTACAGGACTTCATTTCCGACCGCTGCCACATCTACCACACCTTCTGCACAACAGTCGATCAAGCCTTGAATTTCAATGGCATTTTTCTCCAAATCATCGCTCAACCAAGCACCCACTAGGGTTTGTATGCCCAATTCTCTTGCGACGCGCGGGATGATTTCATTCCCCTCCGTACACGAAAACGTACGGACCCATTTGATGTGGGGCTTCAATATGGTCAGCTTGCGACGAATCTGATCTTCGCTCAGCTGATCGCCCGGCTCCTGCCCCTCATCATAGGCGCTGAAACAGATGCCGTGAATGCCCTCTTTCAAAATGCCGCGACACATCGCTTTGAGCTGATCCGCGGTGTAATCATGGGCGTTAATGCCCGCTAGCGACAAAAATTTCTCTCTACGAAAGGACATAGGACTTCGAGTTTACATGTGGTTATTGTGCGTTTTTAGCGTCCAATTTTGCGCGGATATCACGTGCGTACGCTTCATCCACCTTGTAGGTACTCATCACAAACATGGCGATGAGGGTACAAACGATCGGCAGTCCAGAGAATACTAAACGTAGACTGTCTACCGCACCTTCTGGCTGTGCAACGGCGCCGCTTTGGTAGTCGACTAAAGTGAGAATCAAGCCGCTTAATGCCCCTGCGAATGCGAAGCCCAGCTTCACCATCCACCAGTAGATGGCTCCAAACACGCCTTCACGACGCTTGCCGGTCTCCAGCTCATCGATATCGAGCACGTCAGAGGTCATAGACATCATGATCGTAAAGAGGCTACCGATCCCGAACGAGTGGAACGGAAGTGCGAAGAGGAATAAATACGGTTTGCCGGGTACCATTAGGAACCACAACATGATGTAGCCGATGATGGAGATGCCTTGCGAAACGATGAAAGCTTTGCGTTTGCCCATCACTTTGGCCATTCGCGCAACCAGTGGAATCACGAGGAACGTGGTAACGATCGCGCCGACACTACCGAACAAGGTGGGCCAAACGCCGACAGCAGAAGCATCGTCGTTGAACAAGTGGCTTTTTATGATGAAGAACGTAAAACTAGCGATGGTGTTGAAGCCATTAAAGATCAGGAAGGTAGAGATGCACAATTTTCTAAAGGGTGCAGAAGAAAATGCTTCTTTGAAACTTTGAACGATCTGA
>CATITW010000305.1 GCA_949547975.1 Cryomorphaceae bacterium
GCACAGCTCGCAAAACCTGTGCGAAAAGTAGGATCACCGAAGGCGAAAGAAGAGGAGTCTGAAGCGGCTAAAAAAGACGCTACGGATGCTGATCTTGAGAAGCTTAAGGCGTTTTTTGGGAAGAAGTAGAGGGTTAGTCTTCCGTCGAAGATTTCTCCTCGAGTACCTTGATTTTCAGGTCTTTTTCCTCTATCGAACGCTGCGCCGCGAGCAAATCTGTTTTCAACATTTCTACATCGCCTTGCGCCTGAGTAAGTGACGATTGCGTCTGTCCCAACTCACTTTGAAGGGTTTCGTTTTTACCCACCAATTCTTCAATCGCCCCTTTAAGGTTGCGGACATTCACAAAGTTGTAGGCTACAAACACCACAAACGCCAAAGAAATCACCCAATTCGTCAAGCGAAAGGCATCGCCGTCAGTCATAAAAATAAAATAGGCGGAGGCAGCTACTGCCAACGCTCCTACCGTGATAGCGGCAAATTCGAGCGTTTTTGATCGATCAGTTGTAGACATGGTGTTGCGAGATTTATGGCTTTAAGTTACGATTCTGATACGTAATACGGCTCAAAATCAATCTGTTTGCGTTCAAGGTCGACACCTTTAACGGTAATTTTTAGTGCATCACCGAGCTGTAGAATGCGTCCCGTACGGTCGCCTTCGATGCAGTAATTCTTGCTGTCAAAGTTGTAGTAGTCGTCGCGGAAATCACGGATTTTCACCATGCCTTCGCAATAATTGTCTGTGAGTTCTACGTAAACACCCCATTCGGTAACGCCAGAAATCACCCCGTCAAAATGCTCGCCGATGTGCTTCTCTAAGAAGACTGCTTGCATGTATTTGATCGAAGCGCGTTCCGCATCAGAAGCTGCTTTTTCACGTTCCGAGCTGTGCGTACACAGGTCTTCGTACGGTCCGTTGTGCGGCGATTTACCCCCTTCGAGGTAGTGCTGCAACAAGCGGTGGACCATCACATCTGGATAACGGCGGATCGGTGAAGTAAAGTGCGTGTAGTAATCAAAAGCAAGTCCGTAGTGGCCGATGTTTTCTGTCGTGTATTTGGCCTTGCTCATCGTACGGATGGTCAGGGTTTCGATCATGTTTGCTTCCGGCGTATTTTTCACCTTGCCAAGCATGGTGTTCAAACTTTGGGAAACTGCTTTTTTCGAGCCCATGCGTACCTCGTGCCCAAACTGGCGAACGAAATTACTGAGGTCCATAAGTTTGGTCGGATCCGGGTCGTCGTGAATTCGGTAGACAAAGGTTTGCCCGCTCGGCTGTCCGTCGCTTTTTCGACCGATATAGGCCGCAACGCTGCGGTTTGCCAGGAGCATGAATTCTTCGATCAGGTGGTTGGCATCCTTCCCTACTTTGAAATAAACGCCTTCTGGGGAGTTGTTCTCATCGAGGCGGAATTTGACCTCTTTTTTGTCAAAGCTCAAAGCACCGCTACTCATGCGCTTGTCGCGGAGTACTTTGGCCATTTTATCCATCAATCGGATTTCTTGGTAGAAATCTGCCTTGCTTCCTTCTGGGTGCTTGTCTTCGATGATTTCTTGAGCTTCTTCGTAGGCGAATCGGCGGTCGGAGTGAATGGCGGTACGGCCGAACCATTCGTTGTAAACTTGGCCTTTTTCATCCATCTCAAAGACGGCACTGAAGGTGTATTTATCTTCGTTTGGACGCAGTGAACACGCACCGTTGGAGAGCAC
>CATITW010000306.1 GCA_949547975.1 Cryomorphaceae bacterium
CTTCGATCGAAGTGTTTAAGGTGTTGAGCGAAAGCACGGAACTGCGCGACACGCTCGAGTCGAACATCAACTACTTTAAAAAGGGCGTTGCAGCAGCAGGTTTTGACTACAAAGACGGCGACAGTGCGATTGTACCGATCATGTTGTACGACGCAGCCTTGAGCCAGAAGTTTGCAGATATGCTCTTGGACGAGGGCATCTACGTGATCGGCTTCTTCTACCCGGTTGTGCCGAAGGACCAAGCCCGTATTCGTGTGCAGCTCAGCGCGGCACATACCCGTGAGCATCTTGACCACGCGATTGCTGCCTTCACGAAGGTGGGCAAAGCGCTCGGCGTGCTTTCGGCATAAACTTTAACACCCATTTAGCGCGGAAGTGCTCGGCGGAGTAAACTCTAGTTCGACCTTCCGCGTTACTTTTGAACGCTAATACCATAGATACAGCGAGATATGCTTATTCAGATTGCCCAATTCCTACTCGGACTCTCATTGCTCATCGTACTGCACGAGTTCGGGCACTTTTTACCAGCAAGAGCGTTTGGCGTTAAAGTCAGTAAGTTCTATTTGTTCTTCGACTACAAGTTTTCACTCTTCAAGAAAAAAATTGGCGAAACTGAATGGGGCATCGGATGGATCCCACTCGGCGGATACGTGAAGATAGAGGGCATGGTCGACGAGAGCATGGACACCGACAACCTCAGCGAAGAACCTGAGGAGTGGGAATTCCGCGCAAAACCGGCTTGGCAACGCATCATCATTTTGACCGGTGGGGTGATCATGAACTTCATCACGGCCTACTTCATCTACGTCTTTTTGTTGATGAGCTACGGAAAGGACTACCTCCCGAACGACGCCTTGGTGCACGGGATTTGGACGAACGAACGCGGGATCGAAATGGGCTTGCAAAACGGGGACAAAGTGTTGCGTATCGGCGATATGACACCTGAGAGCTACAGCGAGTCTGCCCTGGAAATTTTGCTTAGTGGTGGCTCGGATCTGATCGTGGAGCGCGACGGCCGAGAAGTGGCTATCCCTATCCGCGACGAGGACATCGAAGACATGGTGAAAAACAAATCGTTTATCGGGCTGATCAAACCGCGTATGCCGTATGTGGTGGGCTGGTTCTCTGAAAATTCGCTGGGCGAGTCGATGGGCATGCAGATCGGCGATTCGATCACCAGTTTGAACGGACGTCCGATGCGCTTTTTCGATGAATACCGCGCCGCACTTCCCGACTACGCTGGGGAGGAAATTGCGCTGAGTTATTACCGAGATGGAGCGTTGGATACGATTCGATTAACGGTTCCGGAGTCGGGCAAAATTGGTGTAGGAAATACCAGTGAAGTATTCAACTATTACACCATCGAGAACAAAAAATACACGTTCGCAGAGGCCCTAGGCGGCGGATTTGACGAGGTGGGTGCCAAACTAGACGGGTACGTACGCCAATTCAAACTCATCTTCAACCCTAAAACCGAAGCGTACAAAGAGGTCGGTGGTTTCTTGACCATTTTGAAGCAATACGACAGCGCATGGAATTGGCGCCACTTCTGGGAATTCACGGCCTTCTTGAGCATCATGCTTGGATTCCTGAACATCCTCCCTATCCCTGCACTGGACGGTGGACACGTCATCTTCACCCTCGTGGAGTGGATCACGGGTCGCAAACCTTCGATCAAAGTGCTGGAATACGCGCAAATGATCGGGTTCTTCATCTTGCTCGCACTGCTCATCTTCGCGAACGGTAACGACATCTTAAAAACCTTCTTCGGCTAAATTTTTGTCCGCCCACCTGCTATGGATCTAAGCAACACATTGTACGAACACCTCTGCCAAGTCAATGACCCGGAGATTCCGGTGCTCAGCTTGCACGACATGGGGATTCTACGTAGTGTAGCACCGCTCCAAGCAAACGACCCCAGACATCAAAAAGCACTAGACGAGTTTCACGCTGCACATCCAGATGCCCCTGAAACTCATAGCAGCACAGTATATCTGATCACCATCAGCCCTACCTATGTCGGTTGCCCGGCGATGGACCGTATGGAGCAAGATATAAAGGAAGCGATGTACGTGCGTCAGCTGCCTTTTGTCATCGAGCAGCAGCTCCAACCCTCTTGGACCACCGACTGGATTACGGAGGAAGGACGTCGCAAGATGGAGGAGTATGGCATCGCGCCGCCTGTGGACGGAACTGCCGATAAGCGTGCGCTCTTCGCAGAAGCGCCGAAAGTTCGTTGCCCGAAGTGTAAAGACCGTGACACGAGAATGCTGAGTTTGCACGGCAGTACGGCCTGCAAGAGTCAATACGTATGTAATAATTGCTTGGAACCTTTCGAGTATTTCAAGTGCCTTTAAAGTGGCTTTGATGCCGTAACTTTGAGGTCCCAAACACAGAAACATGTCAAAATCGACCTCTATTCCTTATCAAAAAGCGTTTGAATTGATGGCCACCGCCAAGAGCATGGCGGAGCTGTACGA